>JAWXBP010000239.1 GCA_034440135.1 Planctomycetia bacterium | reverse complement strand
CGTCGTCGAGCCGGCGCGGTCGTCCGGCGGCCGGGTGGGCGTCCAAAACGGGACCATCGTCATCGCCTACGACGACGATCGCATCGAGCGCTGGACCGTCGTCGGCGCGCGGCTGGTGGTGGAGCATTGGGCGCCTGCCGCCGGTTCGCACCCCGGCGCCCGGTGGGGCGGTTACTCCCCTCTCCGGCCCCTGCCAACCTCCACCCCCGTCCTCGGCATCGCCGAGCGGGCGGAGTGACAGAGACGGCCTGACGCCTAACGGCCGATGCAGCGGATGACCTTCGCCCGCGATCGGTGAGGCGTTTCGCAGTGTGCAGTATTAGCAAGCGCTTCGCGGGACGTTGGAACGGGGCGCCGGCCGCGTCACGCACGGGCAACGCGGAGAGCCCCCGCTACGCGCCGATCCGTGGCGCCCGGCGGCAATCGCATGCGGGGCAACCGTTCGTTAGAATGACCCTGTCGATATCCGGCGCCTCGAACCGGCCCATGCATCTCTTGACGACCGTGGGCCGATTCAAGAGGTGGTGGAAATTGGATTAGTACGCAATGTCGAAACAACACTCACTCCTGACTGAATTCATCGAGCGTGGCGACTTTGACCCCGCGGAATACATGCGGAGAACTCGTCCAGAGCTGTTCTCCGACTCCGTGGACGCAACTGAGTCAACGCTTGACCGAGGTTACTTTGAGTATCATCTTGAGACATTGACGAGCCGAAGTCAGGAACATGCGTTTGAGAATTTTGCGCGCCGCCTTGCCGAGGTTGAGATTTGCCCGAACCTTCGGCCTCAAACAGGGCCAACTGGGGGTGGAGACAGCAAAACCGACTCGTCAACGTATCCTGTTTCTCAAGAGCTCGCAGAACGCACATATTGGAGTGGTGCGGTTCAGCCGACCAGCGAGAATTGGGCGTTTGCTTTTAGCTGCAAAAAGGACTGGAAATCGAAAGTCAAGAGTGACGTCCACAAGATTGCTGAGCTGGCCCGACGTTTCGACAAAGTCTACTTTATTAGCAATCAATTCGTTCGCGACAAAGACCGCAGCGAGTCCGAACAGTTGTTGTCTGACAAATATGGTTTCGATGTCCATATCCTCGACCGAAGCTGGATTTTAAGTCGCGTCTTCGATCATCGTCGCCAGGACATTGCATTCGAAAGCCTGAACCTAACCGGCCGAATGGGTTCGACTCGCGCAATTGGCCCACGTGATACCGCGAGAGGGCAGGAACTTGACGTTTTGCTGGACCATCTATCGCGGCCGACTGAGTACTATCCCACGGACTACCTATTGTCAGCCGATTACCGGCGGGCAGCCATACTATCGCGCGGATTAGAAAAACCACGTCATGAAGTCGACGGGTTGTTCACTCGTGCCCGACAACTCGCCGTCGCCTTTGGCAATACTAAACAAATCATCAATGCGTGTTATGATCACGCATGGACGAGTCTTTGGTGGTACGACGATCCACTCCAAGTCGCTGCCATTTACTTGGTCATCGAGCAACACCTATCCGAAATCGTCGACACGGAAGAATGCGCACTCCTTAGCAACTTGTTGACGCTTCTAGCCGGCGCGCTGCGCCTGGGTAAGATCTCCGTTGATGATGCGCGAGTTTCTGCGCGACTAACGGCGATAACTGAGAAGCTTCAGGACTTGGCGAGTGATTCTCTCCGCCCTAATAATGCGCTCTATGCCGAAACGACGCTCTGGTTGACGCGGTTAATGCGTGCCTGGGAAAGGAGAAAGTACGAACCCCCGAATCGCCTCGACGATGCTGGAAAGGCGCTGTATCAAGAGATGTTCCCTGTAATTGATGAATCCTTTGAGGTTGTGTGCAATCGGGTTCGCGATTGCCTCCGCCGGTCGTCTGGCATGGCAACATACCCACTGAGCTCAATCGTTCAAGATATCTCGACCATAGGGGAATTTGTCGACGACATCGTGCCCGAGTACGAGGAATTGTTTAACGAGGCCAGCGAACTGGTCCGGCAGCGCAGCGGCGACCGTGCCGAGGGCGAGATGCTGCTGAAGCGAGGTCAGCAGCTACTGGTCAATGACCATCATCGCGAATCACTGCTGTTATTGGGAAAGGCGCGCTCGCGGCTCGCGAAGGAGGAGTCTCTTGAGGATAGCTGCCGAGCAGCCCTTGCATGCTGCGATGCATACCTGCACATGCAACTGTTCTGGGCGGCCAGAATGGAGGCGCTTTTGGGAGCGGTACTGGCATTGCGAGTCACGGAACGCGGTTTTGTGGACCCGTTTCTAGGCTTGTTAGCCGCGAAACGAATGTGCTGGTGCGAACTGGCATTGGGGCGCGTGGCACCGTTCCTAGCATGGTACGAAATCTGCTTGATGTCACTTTCGCAACTTGATCCAGAAGTATATCGTTGTGATCGACTTTCCGAAGATCTTCGCCAAAATGAGTTGTGGCTAGGGTGTTTCTTTCTCAACCTTGAGGCAGGAGATGCGAGAGAGCTTCGCGAATTGGTTTCTGTCTTACAGTCGCTCGGAATGCCGATGGCACACGATGCGCTCGCGTATGCCAGTGGCGATAGCGCCGAGGTGGCGAGTGAGCTAGCGGGTCTTGTAGGTGCGTCTGTTGACGAGGTACACGAGTCGTTCCGACGCTGGCGCGAGGAAATGCCCGAAAAGGGAGTAATGCGCGAAATGACGGGAGAAACACGGTCTCACTGCTGTTTTAGGACTACGGTTATGGGCATCGCGTTTCGTGTCACGTCTCGCAACTCTTTCGGGCCAATTCTGTTTTCAGAAAACCTGCTTGGTGTATTGGAGGCCATTCTAGCTCTTGCCCGGTGGGAGCATCTTGCATTAATCGTTGACCATATCGTTTTTTCAGTAGACGAGAGCCGTTCGGGCGAGAACCCGCCAATTACGGAGATCTCCGGTACGGATCAATCACTCACGGAGTGTCACTCGCACTATGAGCTTTTGTTTAAGCCCGATATGCTCCGGTGGATGATTGAGAGTCGCGGAGAAATGTGTGGATGGCTCCATCAATTTATGTTGCGGGTAATTATCGACGCTACAATGGATCCTATTGAGGATCTCGTTGCCGAGATTGATCATTGGGGAGAAGAGGGGACATTTGATCGCGCCTTAAGCGCATCACCAACGTGCGTAATCGTTGGCGCCTTAATTGGGAGAGACAGGTATGACCTCAACTACTGGTACAACCGCCCCGATCCATCGTCGATTCAATGAAGAAGAGGCCGCCGCACAAGTCCGAAATCGGTACAAGCTGATTCGTGACAAGCTATCGAAGCAGCTCGACGCATTGCAGCAGGATCCCGGTTTTTGTCAGTATTGCGATCAATGGTATAATCGCGGCTACAAAGACTGGATGATAATCTCGGCTGTCTACAATGTTGTTCTGAACGTGAAGCTTCGCGAGCGTATGACGGATTATCTCGATGGGGAGCAGGCGACGAAAGCAATGCAGGATATCGCGTCCAGGATCATTCCGGACGTGTATCCCAGTGACCGCTTCATGGGGGACGAGTTTACGGCGTGCATGTATACGTTTAACATTGCGTGCTTGAGAACGTGGGGATTTCATCCACGGTTACATGCCATAAAGTCGGACGTGATTGAATCGTTCTTGCGGAAAAGAATGAGGCATTTCGACATTGACCTACCGCACAAGCCGATCTTTGGCACTCCGCCGGGTGAATGGCCGGTGCTAATATAGAGCATAGTTCCCGTTGCGCCCCGCCTCAAAACAACTCCCGCACCACTCTTCCGTCGCTCAGCTTATGCGGCCGGCCTTGAAGGTCGTGGATCAGGTGCTGGGGGTCGATGCCGAGGGCGTGCAGGACTGTGGCGGTAAGGTCGGGCGGGGTGACGGGCGAGTCGACCACGTAGGCCGCCCGATTGTCCGAGGACCCGTACACCTGCCCAGGCCGCACGCCGCCGCCGGCCAATAGCACGCTATACGCGTGCGGCCAATGGTCGCGGCCGCTGGCGTCGGTGGCGGAGTTCATCACGATGCGGCCAATCCGCGGCGTGCGGCCGAACTCGCCCAGCACCACCACCAGCGTGGTCGCCAGCAGTCCCCGCTCGTCCAGGTCGTCGAGCAGGGCGGACAAGCCCACGTCCGCCGGCGGAATCAGCCGGTCGCGGAGCGAGTTGAAGTTGTCCTTGTGCGTGTCCCAGAAGGGGCTCTTCACGTCGCTGCCGTCGTTGTGCCAGTTGACGGTGACCAGCGCGCTGCCGGCCTCGACCAGCCGCCGGGCGAGCAAGAGGCCGCGGCCCATCGGGTGCCGGCCGTAGCGATCGTGCACCGCCGGCGGCTCGT
>JAWXBP010000238.1 GCA_034440135.1 Planctomycetia bacterium | reverse complement strand
GGTGGTGCGTGGTGCGAACCTTCCACGACGCCCGCCTCGCCGCGGCGCGTGGAAGACCGATCCCGGCGCACCACCTCCGTCGCCTGGCGCAACGCCGCTTCGCGGCCGTCCTGTCGAGGGTGGAGCAGGGCTTTGCATTTGAGAGTGAAGGTTAGGAATGTAGACAGTTCGGGGATTCAAACATCCGCTTGATACAAGGACACGATGCCTGACAACTTCTCGAATTTCTTCCAACACGCGACCGGGATGACGGACAGCTATCCGTATCAGCGGGAATTTGCTTCCGCCAAGGCTCTCCCACATTTACTCGGAGTGCCAACCGGCGCGGGGAAAACTGCAGCAGCGATTCTGGGATGGCTTTGGCGTTTCCAGAATGTGCCAGCCACGCCGCGTCGATTGGTCTACTGCCTGCCGATGCGCGTACTTGTCGAGCAGTCACATCGGGAGGCAAGCAAATGGATCAAAAACCTTGGACTCGAATCGGACATAGACGTCCACGTCCTGATGGGCGGAGCTGATACTGATGACTGGCACCTTCGCCCGGAACGCCCGGCAATCTTAATCGGGACGCAGGACATGCTGCTGTCCCGCGCGCTGAACCGCGGATACGCCGCCAGCCGGTTCCACTGGCCGATCGACTTCGCCCTTCTCAATAACGATTGCCTCTGGGTCTTTGACGAGCCGCAACTGATGGGCAGTGGTGTCAGCACATCCGCACAACTCGCCGGGCTTCGGAAGACGTTAGGGCTTTCGTTCGACTGCCCATCGGTGTGGATGTCCGCCACGCTCGAACCGGACTGGCTCGACACCATCGACTTCCGCGGCAGGTTTCCAGAGCCGCCGCTGGAATTGACCGATGCCGACTACGACCCGAAGCTGCCGCTGAATAAGCGTATGACGGCAGCGAAGGTACTGCGGCAATTCGACACACCCACGCCCGACGCCAGAGCGGTCGCGAAGGCCATCTTTGAAACTCACGAGGTCGGCACTCAGACGCTCGTCATTGTCAACACGGTTGATCGTGCTAAAGATGTATACAGCGAGCTAGCCAAGTTGCGGAAGAAGAGTCCAACACCCGCACTTTTGCTGGTTCACTCGCGATTTCGGCCCGCCGAGCGAGAACTGCTCAACGTCGAGTTGCAAGGCAAATCGCCCGGCGACTGCATCCTGATCGCCACCCAAGTCGTCGAAGCGGGCGTCGATATTTCCAGCCGAACGCTCATCTCTGACCTCGCGCCCTGGGCGAGCATGGTGCAGCGGATCGGTCGATGCAATCGCACCGGTGACGACGGCAGCGCTGACAATCCCGCCCGAGTTTCATGGATAGACTTGCCTGAGAAGTCACATCTGCCCTACGAAGTGTCTGATCTCGATTTTGCCCGCGATCAACTCGTCAAACTTGAAGGTAAAGATGTCTCTCCGAAGTCGCTCGATGACTTCAAGCGAACCGAGGACATCAAGCTCCCGTTCGAGCACAAACACGTTCTTCGCCGGCGCGATTTAATCGACCTCTTCGACACCACGCCTGACCTGTCTGGCAACGACATTGATATCCAGCGGTTTGTTCGAAGTGACGATCCTGATACCGACGTCCAAGTCTTCTGGCGCGAATTCAACGACGCCCCCGGCGAACAACTCAGCCCCGAACGCGCCGAACTGTGCAGCGTGCCCGTCGGCCAGTTCAAGAAGTTTATTGAAGGTAAGGACGGCGCGAATGCCTACGTCTGGGATCACCTAGAAGACATTTGGGCGAAACTCGAAGCGCGGCAAGTTCGGCCAGGCTTGGTTATAATGCTCCCCTGTAATGCGGGTGGATACTCCTCCACGACCGGCTGGGATTCCGGTTCAAAATCAAAGGTTGATCCCAGTCCACTTATGGCCAGTGTCCCAAACGAGGCAACGGGCTCTGACCCCAACTCCGCATCGCCCGTCGCCCTCATGATCGCCCAGCACACCAGCAACGTCGTCGCTGAGGTTCGCGCGATCCTGAAAGCCCTCGGACTCGACGAACAGATCCCACTCTTCGAATCCGCCGCCCGATGGCATGACGTCGGGAAAGCATTGCCCGCCTGTCAGAACGCCTATGTCAAACTCAACAACACGCTCGATCTAAACCGGTTGTGGGCCAAATCCGGCAAGAAGGGCAAGCTGCGCTACGACCGCCCGCATTTTCGACACGAACTCGGCTCGGCACTCGCTGCGCTCCAACAGTCGTTGCCTTTCGATGTTGCTTACCTCATCGCAGCACATCACGGCAAAGTGCGTCTTAGCATCCGCAGTTTACCCGGTGAGAATATGCCTGATGACGAACAAACGCTGTTCGCACTCGGCATCCGTTCCGGCGACGTCCTTCCCTCGGTCGATCTGGGCGACGGTGTTACATCGCCGCTGATCACGCTCGATCTCACGCCCATGCAACTCGGTGGCGACACCAGTTGGACCGCCCATGCACTCGATCTGCTCAAAGAACACGGGCCGTTCAAACTCGCATTCCTCGAGGCAATCCTGCGAATCGCCGATGTGCGTGCCAGCAAGAAGGAGGCCGAATCATGCTGAACGAAATCGAACTCCCCGGCTGCACGCCCGAACCGCTGATGAGCTATCTCAAAGCCCTGGGCGTGTTTCGGCTCGTCGCCGAACAGAAAGACCCTGCCGCCCGACTCTCCTGGCGTTTCGGGGTCGCAGTGCTTCACACCACTCTGGATCGTGAAGAACTGGCGAAGTTCTTCATCGATGAATACGCACCAACACCGGTGATTGCTCCGTGGAACGGAGGAAGCGGTTTCTACGGGGGCGGATCAGGGCCGCTTGTTGCAGTTGAGCAATCAACCTCTGAAAGGTTTGCCCGCTATCGCGAGACGATTCATCTCGCCCGCACGATCATTCCGTCAACAAAGCCGAAGGACGACGACAAGGAGTCTGTGCTAATCGCGTGTCGATCAGTGCTAGCCGATGAAGTGATCTCATGGCTCGATACGTGTTTTGTACTTGGTGAGAACCGTCCGACGTACTTTCCACTTCTCGGCACCGGCGGAAATGACGGCCGACTCGACTTCACCAGCAATTTCATGCAGCGCGTCGCAGAGGTTATTGCACTCGGAAACGCAGGGGATCTTTCAGAGTCGACATCGCTCCTGCACTCATCGCTTCTCGCCGACACACTCATCGAACTCGGGAAGTCGGCCGTCGGCCAGTTCAATCCTGGCGGCATCGGTGGCCCGAACGGCACACAGGGAAAGTTCGAAGCCGATTCCCGGGTCAATCCGTGGGACTACATCCTGATGATCGAAGGCACAATGCTATTCGCAGGTGCAGTCTCGCGTCGGATGGGTTCAAGCGAGTCGATGCGTTCTGTCTTTCCGTTCGTCGTCGATTCCGTCGCAGTCGGCTACGGATCGTCCACGGTCAGCGAAGAAACAAGCGACGGGTCGCGCGCCGAAATGTGGATGCCACTCTGGTCCTCTCCCTCTTCATACGGCGAGATAAAACACCTTATTTCGCAGGGCAGGGCGCAACTCGGACGAAACCAGGCGCGCAACGCAGTCGAGTTCGCATTGGCAGTGAATCTGTTGGGCGTTGATCGCGGTATCGACGCGTTCGTCCGCTTCGCATTTCTAAAGCGGAACGGACTTGCATTCCTCGCCGCTCCGCTCGGACGTATCGAAGTTCGCTTTCGTCCCGTCGCCCGGCTACTTGAAGACCCGCCGCTACGATCATGGATCGATCGCCTGCGCCGTGCCTGTAACGACAAAGAGAAAACACCGGCGCGATATCAGGCCGCGCTTCGAAATCTCGACCGAACCTACTTCGATTTCGCCTGCCGTAGTCAGATCGGCAACGACTCCAAGTATCTGCTCGACATTGTTCGTGCGATCGGGATTGCCGAGCGAACCCTCGCTCGCGGCCTTTCGTTTGCCAAAGAGAAATACATTCGCCCACTCTTTGGTCTAAGCAGCCAATGGCTCGAACAAGCCCACGACGGCTCCGCCGAATTTCGACTTGCCGCCAGTCTCGCGGGTATTGGCAAAACGAAGAAGAACGAAGTCGGCCCAATCCGTGCATTCCTTGAAGAGGTTGAAGTCACGAAGTTTGTAAACTGGAACTCCGGCAGCACCTCCGCTGTCTGGTCGAAGCCATCGCTTGCCAACAATCTGGCTGCCGTCTTCAAACGCAGGCAGATGGAAGCGTATCGCGCAGGGATCGAGGGCGTTCCGATCCGTTCTTCGTACTTCGCAAGGCTCGACGACGTCATCGACTTCCTCCACGGCAACACCGACGACGACAAACTCGCCGACCTGCTCTGGGGACTCATCTGCGTCGAGTTTCCCGCTGAACAGGTTCGACTGGAACGAAGCTCACTCGGCGCTCCCCTCGAGTTCGGCCTGCCACGACTACTCGTCAACTCGCGCAGCATTGTCGCAAGTGGCAAACACTGGAACATCGATCGCGAAGGCGCTGCGAATGCCGTCCACGATCCAGATGTCTTCCATCAACTCGCCACCGGCCGTCGCGATGCCGTCTCGCAGTGCGTCACACGGGCCGCGCGTCGGCTGAAGTCAGGCGGCCTTATGCCCGTCGGCTATCGCAACCGTCGCGGCTCCGGGCATTCGCTTGATGTCGTCAGCCGATTCGATCCGACCCGCTTGCTCGCGTCGATGCTGTTCCCACTCTCAAACGATGATCTCAAGCAAATCGCAAAAACTATCCTTTACCCCATAGAAGAAAGTGAGGCCTCCCTTGTCGATTGATTTCGCGGCACTCAAGTCCGCACCACGCATCCTGATCGAAGCCGCCCTCCAACCCGTGCAGGGCAAGCGGTTCCAGCCGACCGGATTCCCCGACCTCGGCCCCGCGCTCTACGACGCGCCCGACGGCAACGGCGGGGTCATTCCCACGCTGCTGATCGAGTCCGCCCAGTCGATGGCCAACCGTCTTGAAGCCGTCTGCTGGGACGAAGGCAACAACACCATCGCCGAAGCGCTCAAGGGCCTGCCCTATGTGCTGGTCAAACTCGCGGGCCTCGGCGACGGCACGGATACTACGACCAGCCTGCAGGAGTTTCACAGGCTGAACTCGCCATACATCATGAGCGGCACCCTCGGCGACAAATCCTTCGCGGATGTTCTCAAGCCCCAACTCGGCATGAGCACCGTCGCAGGCAAGCCAAAGAAGGAGAAGAAGGGCGCTGCCGCCGAGTCGATTGCTGAAGTGCCAAGTGCAGAGGCCGAAAAGGAACCGGATGACGTCGCCGGCGTGGTCAACCTTCGCAAGCTTGCTGCTGTGTGTTTCAAGTACGATCCGAACTCGCTGATTCACGGCATCTTTCTCGAGAAGATCGCGGGCAGGTTGCGGCATCCTCGCGCCCTCTCAGCCTTCATTGAAGCCAGCGGCGTGGGCCGGGCTGATAGTGGCGGTGTGAAGTTCGACCGCGTGTTGCCCAAGCCGAGCGTCGCAGGCGTGGACGCAAAAGGCGGGTACGGCAACGTCCCCTTCCACCGAACCGAGTTCACCGCCCAATCCATCACCGCCTACTTCAGCATCGACCTCGCGCAAATCCGCGGCTACGGACTCCCGGACGACGCGACGAACCTGCTGATCGCACTTTCGCTCTGGAAGGTTCGGCAATTCCTCGACTCCAACATGCGGCTTCGCACGGCGTGCGAACTGGAACTTGTGAACGGTTCTTCCTCGATCGTCGTCAAGCGGCCCGACAAGTTCGTGTTCCCAGAATCGACTGCGTTCGGCAACTCGATCGCCACACTCATCGGGAAGTGCCAAGAACTGTTCGCAAAACCGATCGTCACCGAACTGACTTGGTCCAACAGCAAATAATCGGAGCGCGTCATGCCCATTCTCATCAAGCTCACTTTCCCCGCCGGGCGGTATCACGCCACACCGTGGGGCAGGCATGTGAACGAAGGCGTCGTCGAATGGCCGCCCAGTCCGTGGCGATTGCTCCGCGCACTGGTGGCCGCTTGGAAGCGCACCTGCGCCGACGTTCCCGAAGCGAAGGTCAAGCGAATCCTTCAGGCGATGACTCCGCCGCCACGCTTCAAACTGCCACCTCATCGGACGGCACACACGCGGCACTACATGCCGTGGGAAAAGAAAGGCCCCGCCGACCGCGCACTGATCTTCGACACCTTCGTCAGCGTCAGCCGCTCCGAATCACTCTACGTCGGCTGGCCTGATGCGGAATTATCGCCTGACGATCGGACGGTGCTCGCCCGGCTGCTCGACAACCTCACCTCGCTCGGCCGGGCCGAGAGCTGGACGCACGCAGCCATCTCCGACGACTCTGTCGAGCTTGATCTGACCGTCTCCGACCAACTTGACTCCAATCCACTGCGCGTCTTCTGCCCCGACCCTGCCACCGCATTTGACGACGAGCATTACCCCACGCACGACGCGGGCAAACTTGCCAAGGGGAAGATCAATCCTGCCGACTACCTGTTCGACTGCCCGCGCTGGCACTTGTGCCTGGATACCGAAACGATCCACGCGAAGAAATGGCCAGCAGTTCCCGGATCACGCTGGGTGAACTACGCGCGTCCTGCAGAAAATATACGTCCCATTCGACGCACACCTTCTGCACGACGAGCCAAGCCCGCCATCAAGGTCGTGCGGTTTCTCATCGACGGCAAGGTGCTGCCGCGCACGTTCGACACACTTCCCTTCGCCGAAGCATTTCGCTACGCGGTCCTTCGCAAGTTCCCCGAAACCGGCCCCGGCTCGCAAACCCTTAGCGGGCACGACGCCAACGGCCAACCGATGCAAGGCCACCGGCACGCGTTCTATCTGCCCACGAACTCCGCCGACGATCGCGCGCATCTCTCTCACGTCACCGTCTACGCACCCGCGTCACTCAACGACGACGAAATCGCCGCATTGGAATCGCTCCGCTCCATGCACACCGGCCACGGGGAAAAGCGAAAGGATTATCAACTGCGAATTGTCGGCGTCGGCGTGCCTGGCGATTTCAACCAGCCGATGTTCGCTTCGTCACGTGAATGGGTTTCGACGACACCTTTCGTCTGCCCGCGCTTCCCTAAGCCCACGCAAACCGCCGCCGACGTCGCGCGCGAACTGATTGCAAAACTCGGCATCGGCGCACTGATCGACGTCCACGCTGACCGCGAACCGATCGACGGCTTGTCCTTGCGCGAGTTCCGCCGGACAAGACAAAACTCCGACGACCCAGTACAACGATTCGCCCGGCTTAGGCTCCACTTCAAATCGGGAATCACCGGCCCGCTAGCCCTCGGTTACGCCGCCCACTTCGGCCTAGGGCAGTTCGCGCCGGCCGACATTGCGGTTTCGGTCTGATGGCGGCGGTGGATCATTGACTCATGTTGTGCATCCATGTCCGAACAATCTCCAGCATCCTCCCTTCTC
>JAWXBP010000237.1 GCA_034440135.1 Planctomycetia bacterium | reverse complement strand
GCGCAGAAACGCTTCTTGACGTTCGTCGTGGTCGGCGGCGGACCGACCGGTGTGGAACTTGCCGGCGCGATCGGCGAAATGAGTCGCTTCACGCTGGCCAAGGATTTTCGCAACATCGATGCCGCGCTCGCGCGCGTGATTCTCGTCGAGTCTGGCCCCGAGATCCTCTCGACCTTTTGCGAAGAGCTAAGGTCACGCGCCGTGCGCGATCTGGAAAACCTCGGCGTGCAGGTCTGGACCAATAGCCGCGTCACGAACATCGACGCGGAAGGCGTCGAAATGGGCACGGAACGCATCAGCGCCGCGACGGTTCTCTGGGCGGCCGGCGTGCAGGCGTCCCCGCTGGGCAAGCTCGGCGGGATGGAAGTTGATCGTCAGGGCCGTGTGATCGTCGAGCCGGACCTCACCGTCAAAGGGCATTCCCACGTGTTTGTCGTCGGCGATCAGGCCTGTTTCACTCACCAGACAGGTGCGCCATTGCCGGGCACCGCGCCGGTGGCGATGCAGCAAGGTCGCTACGTCGCCCGCGCGATTCTCGATGACATCGCCGGCAAGCCGCGCCAGCCGTTTCATTTCCACGACAAAGGGCAGATGGCCACGATCGGCCGCAGCAAGGCCGTGCTGGAGATGGGCTCCTGGAAACTCGCCGGCTGGTGGGCGTGGATGGCCTGGCTCGTGGTTCACATCTACTACCTGACCGGCTTCAAGAATCGTCTGCTTGTCGTGCTGCAATGGGCCTGGTCGTACATGTCGTTTCGCCGCGGCGCGCGGTTGATCGTCAACAAGGAATGGCGGCTGCATCCGCCGGCGCCGAGTACAAATAGCGTTCCGCCGACGCCTCCGACGTAAGGCAATGCACGGTTTCCGTGCGCCAACCTTCAAATGCCACAAGGCCAAGAACTATGTTTACAATTCTGCACACTGAGTTTTTTCGTGAATCAGCTCACACTAGCCCGACGCGCAAGCGAGGCGGAGTGGACATTGAATTGGAGTACGACGTGACTTGCAGCCGCTACGTCCACTCCCCCTCGCTTGCGCGTCGGGCTAGTGTCGTTTCTTCCACGGCTACACTTGGCGCCTTGCTCTTAATCGTCGTGCTTCTTGCGAGCGAGTCGTCAGCGCAGTCCATTTCCACCAAATACCCCGGCGACCAAGGGATCGCAAACGATCCCGACGTGCTGTTCGTCGAAGACTTCGAGTCTGCGACTGTTGACGACGTGACCAAGCGATGGGAGACCGCTCAGCATCCGGAGAGCATGTCGCTAACGGGCGATGTACCATCCGGCAGCGCGGGAAAGCAATCGCTTTTGTTCACGCACGTCGGCGGCGATGAGAACGACACCGGCGGGCATCTCTATCGACGGCTCGACGAGGGACATGAACAGGTCTACGCGCGGTTCTACGTCAAGTTCGACCAAGACTGCGCCCCCGTGCATCACTTCGGCACGTGCCTGGGCGGGAACAATCCCTCGATGCCGTGGCCTTCGGTGAAGGCCGGCATTCCGACCGACGGCGCGAAAGCGTTCTGGACCGGCATCGAGCCGTTCGGCGATTCTTGGCGCTGGGACTTCTACACCTATTGGTGTGAAATGCGCGGCAGCCCGCCGCGTGGGCAGACGTGGGGGAACTGCTTTGTCCTGGACGAGAAGCTCAAGGTCGCGCGCGATCATTGGATTTGCGTCGAGATGATGGTCAAGCTCAATGACGTCGGCGACACCAACGGCGAGCAAGCATTCTGGATCGACGGCCAACCGATCGCGCATCTCGGCAAAGGATTCCCCAAGGGAAAATGGATCTTCGACAAGTTCTATCCGAACCAAGGCGGCGACGGCGTCCGCTGGAGCAACACGAAGGGCGACCGAGAGCATTTCACCGTCGCCGAAGGAGGCGAGCCGTTTGAGGGCTTTCGCTGGCGAACCGACGAAGCCCTCAAGGCGAACTTCGTCTGGGCTTACCTCTACATCACGAAATCGCCGCCGGGCCACGTCAGCAAAGTCTGGTTCGACCACATCGTGGTGGCGAAAAGCTATATCGGACCGATTCGGCCGTAATCGTCGATGGCAGATGCCTCGAAACCCGCGCCGATGGTTTCGCTCAGCCTTTCAGCAGGAATTGCGAGGCCTCCTTGGTTGGCGTCCCGCCCCGGCGGTAACATTCCCTCTGGTGGATTCCGCAATTTCGGCGGAAGTCGTTGCCTGCATTCAACGTCCGTTCCGTTGACAAAGAACCAGAGTCGATTGATACTGGATTTGCAGGGCATAGTTCGCGGCGTTGCCGTGGCAGCCTGAGAAGCAAAGTTGGGCATTTCTCTCGAACCAATGGCCGCTCAGTCTCCTGGGATTGAATGGCCGCTTGTGTGGCTTTCGGCCACGGGCCACTGCCGATGTCATTGCCACCGATTGAGTTGACCGAGGCCGGCGCGACGACGTCGCTGTCTGCCGAGTCGTTGCTTGCCCGAGCGCTGCCGGTCCCGCCGGATATCGCGCGCTTTCCCGGCCAAATGGTCGTGCCGCTCGACGAATTGCTGCCAGAGCGCAGCGCTGAACTGCAAGTCTGCTGCCGTGGGAGCCGGGGCGAGTGCTTTGCCTTCGACGTCGCCAAGTTGGCGGACTTTTCCTTGCTGAGCACCAACTCGCCAGGTTGGAAGCTCGTCCCGGCTGGCCGCAAGCAATTAGCGGAGATCACTACGCCGCGATTCGTGCTGCGCGAAGTCGTCTCCATCGAAATCGGGCACGATCTGGCTGCAAAAGCGCTGTCGGATCAGGTGTACACGAACCTCACCGACGCCCTCATGGAGCCGCACGGCGTGCGCTTCCTGAGCCTCACCAGTGCTGGATTGGAGCGTTTTCCCAAGGGAGCGCTCGAGCTGACGAATCTGGAATCGCTCAATCTCGGCAACAACGGGATCGAGACTCTGCCGCCCGAGATCGGCGAGCTGCGGCAGCTCAAGGTGTTGAAATTGTCGCGCAACAATTTGCGCGTACTGCCGGAGGAAATCGGCCGGCTGAAGCAACTGAACGAGTTGCACGTCTCGCGGAATCAACTCGCGTCGCTGCCGGAGAAGCTGTGGAATCTCCCCGATTTGCAGTTGCTGAATCTGGGCGCCAATCAGTTGAAGCACGTGCCGGACGAGATCGCCCAGTTGCACAGCTTGCGTGAATTGGAGTTGGCGGATAATCCGATCCCGCCCGGCGAGCGCGAGCGCATCGCACGGCTTGTGCCCCGCGCCAAGATCGAGTGGTAAACGAGCGATGCCAGCGTCAGCCAGCTATCTCAATCGTCATCCGTGGCTCCTGGTGGTCTACCTGCTGACCGTCACTTGCGCCACGTTTCTCGTGCCTGACGCCTGGAAGCCGCTGCTGGTTCCGTCGCTGATTTTGCTGCAAGTGGCGATCCTGGCAGTCTGCGGTAAGCTCGACCACTCGATCGGCCGCATTCTCGATCGCCTCAAATTCCTGTTTCTGTTTTTGATCGCCGCGAACGCTTTGTTACCCGGTCCCGACACGGATCGTCATTGGTCCTTGTTCTCTTGGCTGTCGATCAATCTGACCGGATTGCAGGCCGGCATGCTGATGGCGGCGCAGATTCTGCTCGTCGTGTTGACGACGCACGTCGTGCGCTCGATCGGCGATGAGCGCGCCTTCATCAACGGGCTACGCTCCTTGCGCGTTGCGCCGCTGATGGCTTACTCCCTCGATACCACGCTCGCGCTTTTGGACGGGTCGCTGCGCAAGTCTGGCGGCGGTGGTGGCGGAGGAAGGGGCGACGGCTCCGGCGGTGGTGGTGGCGGG
>JAWXBP010000236.1 GCA_034440135.1 Planctomycetia bacterium | reverse complement strand
TCCATGCAGTAGCTAGTTGTTAATCGAAGGTAAAGCCAGTTTGCGAGGGACGAGGTAGGACGCAAGCGGCTCAGATGGATTGCCGGGGAAAATGCGTCCGAGCGGAAACAGACTACCGCCCTTGGACTTTATCCTCGCTATCGCTCGGCGTCCGCGGTTGCTCGTCCGATGCGTCCTGTCCAGCATTTGGCGCGTCCCAATGCGTCCGACGCGGCGTTGCATGCGTCCGACCATGTGTCCGACGCGCCCCATTCCGGGGTGACAAACTGGAGGTGGGGACGAACCGGAGCGCCAGCGGTTGGGCGGAGGTGCGGAGCGCTAGAGAGGGCGGATTCGCCTTGGTTGCGTTTCCTTAGACGTGGCTGGGGCGAATTGTCAAAGAACGTGCGGGGGGTGAGAGGTGAAGAAATTGGCAGGTCCGCTGAGAGATTTATACGAACGAGGGGAACGAAATGAAATGCTTTTGGGCGCTCTCGCTCTGCGGTTTTGACCAATGCGCACAACCGGTGCGCCAATGTGTTTTTGGCGCCGCCCATGACCCCGCGTGACGTCGGCGAGGACGCTGACCGAAACGTAGTACGGGGTGGGGTTTACGACCTGCCGACGAGACGCCGTTGTTGCGCGAGTGTAATAACGATGTACTGACGATGTACAAGGAGTGGGCTGCGGGTGACTCGAGCCGGACGAAGAATATTTTTGGCGGACCGCGATTTTGCGACCACTTTCGGCAGGGCCAGAGCGGTGATGGGTCGCCGGCGAGGATTAAACGCGGCAGGAACCGTTTTTGGGACGGCCGCGGGGGCGGTTGGTGGATTCCAAGCCGAGTTCGGCGATGGTCCGCATTGTCCAGCAGGGTCGGCCGAAGGGGACACCCCGCACGATCGAACGCCGGACGGCTGAGAGTTCGCCCTCCGTCTGCACGCGGCACACCAACTTCAGCCAGTCCTTCGGTCGCGCGACCGGCCAAGTCGAGAGTAATACGTGAGCTGCGGCGTCGCCGTGCGTCATTCGCCAGAGGCGTCGGCAGAAAGACGTGGCCTGGGCGGAGCGATTTCTGCACCGTCGGCCCGTGCCGATGCCCGACGAATGGCTGCGGCGGGTGAATCGGCCGTTACGTGCCGCCGAGCTTGAAGCCGTCCGGCGTTGCGTGCGGCGCGGCCTCTCCGTACGGGAGCGAGCCCTGGATACGATCTACCGCGGCCCGACTGGGCTTGGAATCCAGCATGCAGCCCCAAGGTCGACCTCGCAAGGGCGCGAAAGGGCCGTAATCAACTCCCGACCTCCCGACCCTTTTTCTGCCGCCCAAGTCTCTCCAAATTGCCAAAGAACGCTCGGATGGAATTTTTGACAGGGACAGCCATTCGTTCCCGACATCTTTGTTGGCCCCAAGACAACGGTTCCTGACACCTTTGTTTGCCGGGACTTTTTGCGCGGGACAGACAGTTATGATTCAGTCCTTATCTTATTCAGGGCTTTGTCCAGCAAAGTCGTGTCAGTGGCGGATTGCCCAGAATTCATGGCTTTTAACCACTTGTCGTAGGCTTCTTTGACCAACCTGAAGCCCTCGTCGGTCAAATCCGACCTCATAATTTTCAGCGTTGTGGGAAGTGATTCGTGAGGCCCAAGTAACTGCCTCACTGTAAGCCCATGCGATTGCAAAAAACCGACGAATGTACTAAATCTCGCAATTACTCTATTGCGGTATTCGCGATTCTTTGAGGCATGATAATGAATACCCACTTCGTCGATCAAAAAATCATCCATAAAGCACCGCAGTCGTTATCTTGCCCGAATCACGCGAGTCGGGGTATTGGAAACGTCTATGAGTTGGCCGGTTTGCTTGTCGCGAATATAATGCCCTCCAGCGGCTCGGACGAATTAAACGGGGACGAATTAAACGGGACAGGTTCGATTCTTTCCAATGCTCGCGGCCGGGCGGGGCAAGATACCCGAAAATCAGAGCTTCGACTCCCGACCGCTTTTCCGCTCCTTTTCCCCCACGGCCTAGAGGTCGATCCACCGCTCCAGCTCGATTGGCTCGAGCACGAAGACGGTATCGGTACTGCCCTCAGCCGCGGAATACGGCCGGCTTTTTGACACGTGCCACAATTCGCCCGTGCCGTCTCGATTGCTTCCTTCGACCCAGCCCTCCGTGCTGCAATTCAGCATGACAAGCACCGAGCGATCTTTGGGCGGCGTTAAAAAACTTGTTGGTTTCGCAACGAACCGGCTCTTGGTTGATGGAACAGGCAAGGCTACTCGAACGACGGCCGTATGGGGGTCAACGACCCGCTGAACCTGAAACGTGGCCGGCAGCGTTCCGATATCGCCGACCTTGGGAGGGTCTTCCAGGGGGAGCGGCACAACATAAGCTCCCACAAGCAGTTTTTCCTGTGCCTCGAGGCCCGCCTGAATGCGCGCCTGGAGTTCCGTAATCTTCTTCTGATCCTGGTTTCTTTGGGCCCGCGCAAGCTCTGCGCGAAGTTCGAACAGATATTGGGGCATCTGCTTGAGGTCGATAGCCCGCATGGTGTCTACCCGGGCGAAGTAGGTCCGCACATGGTTCGGTGCATCCGGCTTCACGGGTGTCGGCCGCAAATCATCCGCCCCGGCAGCTACGGAACTCACAAGCAGAACGACGACGATCGACGATCGCATGACCGGGCTCCTGACCGAAGTGGGCGGAAGATTGTGCCGTCAAAATGCCGCCATGTTGGGGGCTGGTCCGTGCCTTGTCAACAAGTCCGGGCGATCAGATCACGATCATAGATAGTCCACGGTAGTCTGATCTCTGCGACTTCGTGGCAGAGCCCCGAAACCGCGGTTCCCAGATTTCCAACGCCAAGACGCAAAGTCACAAAGACGCCAGGAGCGAGGCCCCTTGCGCCTCGGTGTTCAATGCCGCCGCCAGGCGAGCTGCGATACGGAAAGGCCGCGGGCGGTGACGGAGAGAGACCTTGAACAGAAGGGCGCAAAGATCACAGCGCGGCCGTTGGCCGCAACCAAAATGAAAGAGGAGGGATTTTTCACCACAGAGGCACGGAGAAGACGGGGAGAAGCAGAAGGATTTTTTAGCCACAGATGGACACCGATGAACGCAGATAAAACGAGAGAAGCCGGAGAGAAGTACGACGGCAATCGATGAAAGGGAAACCGGCTCGCCGCGTAAAATTCTTTCGCGAATAGCAAATTTCAAACGTTTGCAGTGCGAAGGGGAAACCCGAATGCGTCGACGGGTCCCGGCGGAAACGTTCGACTTTCTGGGTTATACGTTCGGTCGTTGCTACTCGAAGAAGACGGGGCGAGCCTATATCGGCTCGCGCCCATCCAAGACGAAGATTCGCAAGCTGTGCGACTCCGTCAGCGAGATGACGAGCCAACGTACGCTGAATCGGGAGCCCGAGGAGGTGATCAAACGACTCAACCGCCGCTTGGTCGGTTGGTCCGGTTACTTCCGTCTCGGTCCGGTCAGCCCGGCCTATCGCGCCGTGGATC
>JAWXBP010000235.1 GCA_034440135.1 Planctomycetia bacterium | reverse complement strand
GCTGGTGGTCGGCGGCGGCATGCACGATTTGCTGGTGCGCTCCGGCTGGATCGAGCCGGGTTGGACGCGGTGCGACCCCAGCGTCGGGATCTGGCCGGCGCTGGGGTCGAACGGCGTCGAACTCGGTTCGATCCAGCCGGAAGCCAACAGCACATAGTGAATGCCGCCGCCGACCAGCAGCGCCGCCAAGGCGCCCGGCAGTTTGAACGGGAACTTCTTCCGCGCGACCAACGTACAAAGAATCACCGCCAGGGACGGCAGCCCGACGAGCGGTTCGTGCCAGATTTCCAGCAGCGGGATGAAGGCGATCAGCACGAGCGCGATCGCCGCCAGGGAGCCGAGCAGGCCGGCACGCGGGATCAACCGGTGAACCCAGCCGCTCAAGGCGCGCAGGCCAGCTTGAAAAGTCCGCTCCAGAGAATCGACCAGATGCCGATGTGCCAGGCGTAACGGGCCGCAGCGTCGACGTCGAGTTGCGACGCCCGAGCGGCTAGGAACGCCGGCCCGATCACGAAGAACACCATCCCGAAGGTACTGGGGGTGTCGATGCCGAGCGGCATGGCCGTGACGTCGGTCTTCCCGGTTCGCCGGGCGACCCAGAACGCCAAGGCGGTAAAGGCGAGGTCTCCTACCAAGACCCCCAACGCCGAGCCCGGCACCATGTAACGGAGTGCAAAAGTTGCCGGGAAACCGAACTTGGCGGCGAGCAGCGTGACCGACAAAACCAGCACGCCAATGTTATCCAACATCAAGCCAAAGAAGGCGTTTACGTCGCCAGGCGCGATCCATGCGTAGCGTTTGTACACGAGATTTTCACCCCTAGGCACGGGACTTGCGATTTGGAGCGGTTATCAGGGTTTTGAGCGAGTTTGAAGTTTTCAGTGTTCAGTTTTCAGCGATCGGGGCCGCGCTGTCCTCACTGAAAACTGAACACTGAAAACTTCAAACTCCTCCAGCAATTGCTCCTCACCCCACTCGGATACGGTGAAACATGGTAGCCTTACGCGGACAGACAACGGATTTTCTTGGCCGCTCGGTGAACTCCTCACCCCGCCATGCGTATCAGAGAGAGTGCAGTTCGATTAGCCCTCCCAGCTCCCCCAACGCCGCCCCTCCCCTGGCCGAACTCTCGGACGAAGAGTTGCTGCTGAAATACCGCGCCCAGGCGGATCGGCGGGCGTTTAACGAACTGGTGAAACGGTACGAGCGCGAGCTGTACAGCTACCTGCAACGCTACCTTGGAGACGCGACCCTGGCCGAAGATGTCTTTCAGGCGACCTTCCTGCAAGTCCATCTGAAATGCCAGCAGTTCGAGTCCGAACGCAAGGTGCGCCCGTGGTTGTACACCATCGCCACGCACCAGGCCATCGACTGCCAACGACGAAACAAGCGACACAAGCTGGTCAGCCTCGACCGGCGTCACGGCGAAGACGGCGAAAGCGAACCGGGGGCTTTGCTGGACCTGCTGGAAGCCCGGGACCCGTCGCCGGACGACAACCTGGAAGCGGTGGAGCGGCGCGATTGGGCCCGCGATGCCGTGGCCAAGCTGCCGGAGACGCTGCAAGTGGCCGTGAATTTGATCTACCACCAAGGACTGAAATACCGCGAAGCCGCGGAAATCTTGAAAGTGCCGGTTGGAACCGTGAAGAGCCGCCTGCATACGGCGATGTTGCGTCTCAATGAAGCGTGGAACAACTCCGAACACAGCCGCCATGAACGCTAAACAACCTGACACCGAAATCGAGTTGCTGGGCTACCTGTTGGACGCCCTGGAGAGCGACGAGCGCGAGGCGCTGGAGTCGCGACTGGCGTCCGACCCGCAGTTGCAGCGTTCGGTGCAAGTCTTACGGCGCGCGTTGACGCCGCTCCGCTCGGATGCAGAACATTCCGCTCCGCCGCTGGGTTTGGCGGAACGTTGCTGCCAGTTCATCGAGCGGCAAGCGAATGCGCCGGCCGTACAGGTCGAATACGGGGAGCAGCGGACAACCTGGCGATGGCTCGACCTTGCCGTGGCAGCCTCGGTGTTGTTTGTGGCTTCAATGTTGTTTTTCCCCTCGGTAATGAAAAGTCGCTTCGATCAGCAGGTGGCTTACTGTAGCGAAAACCTCCGTCAGGTCAGCAACGGCCTCTGGCAATACAGCCAACAGCATGGCGGGTACTTCCCGTACGTGCCGACCGAAGGGAACTACGCCGCGGCCGGCATCTTCGGTCCGACGCTGACCGACGGTCGCTACCTCGAGAATTCGCGATCCTTGCTTTGCCCCTCGTCGCCGCAAGCGGCGGCCGATCAGGCGCCTGTCACTATGGCGAGCATCGGTAAGGCCGAAGGCGCGCCGCTCTTGGAACTGCAACGCAGCATGGGAGGCAGCTACGGCTATGCCCTGGGCTATGAGAAGGACGGCCGTTACTTGGGCAACAAGAATCAGGGGCGCGCCCGCTTTGCCTTGGTGGCCGATTCGTCCAGCCCTCAGGATAGCGGCGATGTGAGCGCGAATCACGAAGGCCGCGGGCAGAACGTCCTGTACGAGGACGGCCATGTGCAGTTTCAGCGCACCTGCACCGCCGCTGGCTGCAAAGACGACATCTATCACAACGACTTGGGCATCATTGGCGCCGGACAGCATGTGAACGATGCCGTCGTGGCCCCCAGTTGGGCCCGTCCCGTGCAGAAGATTCATCTCTTCCGCATCTACTTACGGGTCCCGGTGAACACCAAGGTTCGCGTCCCGCATCGCAACGCCGATTCATCCAACTCGTTGCCACAACTGATGGAGATGAATGAGTTGGCGAAGTAAGGAGTTTGAAGTTTTCAGTGTTCAGTTTTCAGTAGGCCGGGCCGGCGCACTACTCGATGACTTCGCGGATGAGTTGACGACGCACTCCGGTAACGCAACCACACCAAACAGCGAGGCCCGCCGTGATGCACGGCGGGCCTCGCTTTGTTTCTGGTAGCGGTGATCAGCGTTGTGATGGGTGTCGCAAGAATCGACGGCCCAAATCTCGCACGGCCCGCCCTACAGTTCGATTGCGCTCAATGAACTGAAAACTGAACACTGAAAACTTCAAACTCTCAAGGTCCTACGTCCCAAACTCCGGACGTCGGCGGCCCAGCTGGCTTTGCAGGCGTTGGACGATGGAGCTGTGCATCTGGCTGACGCGGCTTTCGGAGAGATCCAGCGTGGCGCCGATCTCCTTCATCGTCAGCTCTTCGTAGTAGTAAAGGATGATGATCAGCCGCTCATTGCGATTGAGTCCCTTGGTGACAAGCCGCATCAGGTCGTTCTTCTGGATCCGCTTCGTGGGATCCTCGCCCTTTTTGTCTTCGAGAATATCAATCTCGCGGACGTCTTTGTAGCTGTCGGTCTCGTACCACTTCTTGTTCAGGCTGATCAGGTTCACCGCGTTGGCGTCGAGCACCATCTTTTCCAACTCGGGCACCGTGATGGTCATCTGTTCGGCCACCTCCGCGTGCGACGGCTGCCGGCCGAGCCGAGTCTCGAGGGTTTTCACCGCCTCGTTGAGCTTGCTGGCCTTGGAGCGCACGAGGCGTGGCACCCAGTCCATGGTGCGAAGTTCGTCGAGCATGGCCCCGCGAATGCGCGGTACGCAGTAGGTCTCGAACTTGACGCCGCGCGTCAGGTCGAACGCGTCGATCGCGTCCATCAGACCGAAGATGCCGGCCGAGATCAGGTCGTCCAACTCGACGCCCTCGGGCAACCGCGCCCAGATGCGCTCGCCGTTGTATTTCACCAGGGGAAGGTATTGCTCGACGAGCCGATTGCGCAGCTCCTGATTGTTCATATCGAGCTTATAGGCATCCCAGAGTTGCGAGACGTCTTCAGGCGCTAGTGTGGTTGCCATGCATTCCTCCGTGACTGCTGGATACGATCGCGCTCAAGCCATCCTTGGTACGCCCGCGGCCAGGGGCCGTCGGCGCGTCAGCGCGTCGTGGGATTGTCGGACCTGGTGTTCTTCTGCGCCTCGTGCGCCGTGACTTCCTGCTGAACTTGTGCGTAAACCGCGTCTTCCACGATCCAACCTGCGATGCCGCCGATCGCGAGACCGAGCAGGCCGAAACCAATCATCGCCGCCAAGGCATGCACGACGGTTTCTTCCGCTCCACCGCCCGACATGATGCCGCGGACCAACGCGACCGCCATGGCCAGCGAACCGAGGATTCCGGCGTACGTTCTTGCCACCGCACGCGCCTCACGGCTTCGCTA
Source organism: Planctomycetia bacterium (assembly GCA_034440135.1). Classification (NCBI taxonomy): domain Bacteria; kingdom Pseudomonadati; phylum Planctomycetota; class Planctomycetia; species Planctomycetia bacterium. Next base: position 48,993 of record JAWXBP010000235.1, on the reverse strand, counting down.
ACCGGAAAATCTTGACAGTACATGGCGTAGTCAACGGCCCTCATACAATCGGTCTTTCAGGTTGGGATCTTGAATCGTTCGCGAAACCGTGTGAGTTTTTTGTTAGGCGGCCCGCTCGGAGCGCGCCGACGACCAAACATCGACGAGCCGTTGCACGCCGCGCGAAAACGGGCAAGCCGGGCGAGCTAACGCCACGGGCCGACCCAATCGCGCCGCATCCAATACAGCGATGTCTTCTGGAAGCTCATAGACGTTCGGACAACAGCCCAGCAGTCGCCGCGAAGCCTCGGTAAGCCGCACTCGGATCCGCTCCGTCTCCGCCAGCGTGCCGGCGCGATTGACTAGTAGCTCCGCTGCGATCCCGCTGGCGTGAGCCGAACGCAAGGCTTCGAACGCCGCCAGGATCGACGCAGGTTCCGGCGTGCTCACCAGCAGCATCGACTCGGCGTCGTTCGCGGAGGGCGCCGTGCCTCGATCGACGATCAACCAGTCCGCCAGTTCGCTCGCCGCCGGTATGAATTGTTTTGAATGGCTCAAACTCGGCTGCCACAGCAATGACCTTCGCCAACCTTCTTCGCCCAGCAAGACAACGCCCGCGGGACCGCGCGTCAACGCCGTCGCCTCGCCCACTAGGTCACTCGCGGTCGCCAACTCGACACGGCAACCAGAGATGCTCAGCGCGACGGCCAAGTTCAACGCCACGGTGCTCGTGCCCACGCCCCCCTTAGCGCCCACGACCGACAAAGTACGTGATGCGCGCGGCTGAGCGACGACCTCATCCGAGGCCTCGTCACTCACCAACAATCGCAGTCGTGTCGCTTGATCGGGTTGCATTGGAGTTCAGACGTTTGGTTCCGAGGATTCACCACGGAGACACGGAGAGGAGGAGTGGGAGATTGAAGTTTTCAGTGTTCAGTTTTCAGCATTGGGCAGCCATCGTCACTCTAAAACTCATCACACTCTCCCCCTCCGCGTTTCAAAATGCTTCACCCCTCTTCCCCCTCTCCGTGCCTCCGTGTCTCCGTGGTGAATCCTCCGCTACACCATCGCCTCATCCATCTGCCCGAGCACTAACCGCGCTAGGCGGCGGCGGTCGGCGGGTTGGATGTCGTCTGGGACGTTTTGGCCGTCGGTCAGGTAGCTGAGCGGAAGCGGGCAGGAGCGCAGCAACGGCCACAGGCTGCCGAAGCTGCTGGCTTCGTCCAATTTTGTGATCAGCAGCGACGTCGCGCCGACTTCGCCGAAACGCTCGGCCGTTTTCAACAGCGTGGAAGAACTGCACACGCTGCTCATCACGAGGTGCACTTCGTCCGCCTGCGCTTCGGTGAGGAACGCCCGCAACTCCTGAATTTGCACTTCGTCTTTGGGACTTCTGCCCGCGGTGTCGAGCAGGATCAAATCGAGTTGACTCATCTTGGCGACGGCCTCGCGCATCTCGCGCGGCGTGCTGACCACTTCCATCGGCAGGTCGATGATGTCGGCGTAGGTGCGCAACTGTTCGACGGCCGCGATGCGGTACGTGTCGACGGTAATCAACCCCACACGGCGTTTCTCCCGGAGACGGAAGTTCGCGGCCAGTTTGGCGATCGTCGTTGTTTTCCCGACACCGGTCGGACCTACGAGCGCCACCAGTCGGCGGCGGCCCGAGTGCGTCATGATCGGCCCGGCGATGCGAATCTGGCTCTCGACCGATTGTTGCGCCCGGAGGCGTACGCTCTCGTAGGCCGCCTCATTTGCGCCGGGCAACTCTTGTTGAATGCGTTCGACGAGGTCCCGGGCTTCGTCATCGCTCAGATCGGCGTCGAGCAATTCGGCGTAGAGTCGAAAGAACGCCTCGGGCAACTCACGCCGTTCGCCCACGCGCGACCGTTTGCACAGCGTTTCCACCATCTGCTGCAACCCGTCGAGCTGCCCCTTCATCTCCTGGCGGAACTGCACCGCGTGCTCCGGCCCGTAATCGAACGGCGACGTTACGCTCGGCGCGGCGAGCTTCGGCGCTGCGGTTTCTTTGGGCGCCAACCGGCTCGGCACATTCACTTCGCGCGACGCCGTGACCTCAATCCGCCGCGACCCGCGCACGAAGCGCCGCCAGCCCTCGGCGCCCAGCTCGCGCGTGTGTACCACCGCGGCCTCCGGCCCCAAGTCCTGCCGCACCAGCGCCAGCGCCTCTTGCATGGACGAGGCGCGATAGGTTCGTAGTTCCATGGCGATAGCTTCCGTTGTGCGAGCGACTGCGTGCGTTTGTGAATGTCGAATTTCTAAATCCGAATAACGAATCAAATTTGAATGACTGAATGTCGAAGGGACGTATTGTTGAGAACGCTTCTCTTTCTATAGGACCTTCAAGCATTTAATCATTCGGATTTGATTCGTCATTCAGATTTAGAAATTCGTCATTTCCCCACTCCCTCCGTCACCATCCCCAACGACTCAATCACCGTGTCGCGCGTCACTTCCGCGTAGCTCAACACAGCGAGTTGCGGGATGTTTGGCGACGTCAATTGCTTCAGGCCGGCCCGAATCTGCGGGCTCACCAGCACCACCGGCGGTTTGCCAATCCGCGTAAGCTTGTCTACTTCCGCCGAGATCCGCTGGCAGGTGTGTTCGACGGCTTGAGGCGACATGCGGATGAACATGCCGCGCTCGCTGTGTTCGATACCCGCGCGAATCCGGTCCTCGAGCGTTGGGTCGAGCGACACGACGAACAGGCGATTCTCTTTGTCGCGGAGCCGCGTGCAGATCGCTCGGGCGAGCCGGTTGCGGACGTACTCTGTAAGCAGCACTGGGTCTTTCGACCGCGAGCAATGATCGCCGAGCGTTTCCAGGATCGAGCTCAACTGCCGGATCGAAACCTGCTCGCGCAACAGCATTTGCAGGATCGTTTGCACCTCGGCCAGCTTCATTTGGCTGGGGATCAATTCTTCGACCACGGCCGGCGAGGTTTCTTTGAGCTGCGCGATGAGATGCTTCGCCGCATCGCGCGTGAGCAATTCGTCGGCATTGCGGCGCACGACTTCGGTGAGATGCGTCGCCAGCACGGTGACCGGTTCCACGACGGTGTATCCCAGCAACTCCGCTTGCTCACGCGCTCCGGCGTCGATCCAGACCGCGGGAGTGCCGAATGCCGGGTCGGTCGTCGGGATGCCGTTCAACTTGCCGGCCGTCATGCCGGAATCGATCGCCATCAACATGCCGGGATAAACCACGCCCTGCGCGACCGGCAAATCGGCGATCTTCACGCGATACTGATTCTGTTCCAGCCGGAAGTTATCGCGAATCCTTACCTTCGGAATGATGATGCCAATCTCGCCCGCCATCTGCTGGCGGACGCCCTGAATGCGTTCCAGTAGATCGCCGCCGCGCTTGGGGTCGGCCAGGCGGATCAAGCCGACGCCGATTTCCATTTCCATCGGGTCAATGAGCAGGTAGTCTTCGATCCGCTCCTGCGGCGGCTTCACGTCCGCGGCCTTGGCTTGCTTGGCCTGCGTTTCGACCTCGCGCTTCTTGCGGGTCATCGTGTAGGCCATCGCGAGGCAGCCGCCAGCCATCGTGAACAGTGGAATCGCCGGCAAGTTGGTGAAGATCAACATGATCAGAAAGCCGCCGGTCACCGCCAACGCTTGCGGTCGCGAGAACAACTGCTGCATGAACTCGGCGGGCAAGTTCACTTCGGTATTACTGCGGGTGACGAGCAAGCCGGCCGCTAGCGAGATCAGAAACGCCGGCACCTGGGAGACCAGACCATCGCCGATCGTCAGTTTGGTGTACACCGAGCCGGCCTCGGCCAGTTCCATGCCGCCTTGCAGGACGCCGATAATCAAACCGCCGACAATGTTCACCAGCGTAATGATGATGCCGGCGATGGCGTCGCCGCGGACGAACTTGCTGGCACCGTCCATGGCCCCGAAGAAATCCGCCTGGGCGGTGATTTCGGCCCGGCGACGTTGGGCTTCTTTTTCGTCGATGATGCCGGCGTTCAGATCGGCGTCGATCGCCATCTGCCGGCCAGGCATGCCGTCCAAGGAGAACCGGGCCGCCACTTCGCTGATCCGCGTGGCGCCTTTGGTGATCACCACGAACTGGATCACCACGATAATGATGAACAGAATAATGCCGACCACGATCCGGTCGCCGGCCACGAACTCGCCGAAGGCATGGACCACTTCGCCCGCGGCATTCAGGCCAAGGGAGTCGGCGTGGGTCAGAATCAAGCGCGTCGTGGCCACGTTCAGCACCAGCCGGGCAAGCGTGGTGGCCAGCAATAACGACGGGAAGATATTGAATTCCAGCGGCGTGCGGACGTAGATCGTCGTCAGCAGCATCATCACGGCGACGCTGATATTGGCCGCCAGCAGGATGTCCAGCAGCGCAGGTGGCAGCGGCAGCATGATCACCAGCACGCTGGCAATCATCCCGACCGGCAACACCAGTTCCCGCCAACGAGCGTAAGGGCTTATCGCCCCGACGTTTGGCGCTGCGACCGTCGCCATCCTTGGCTCCGCATGCACTTGAGCTGCGCACCTTCACCGCCACCCCCTCGGGCGGTGAAGTGAAGAGGGCGGGAAGGTATCCAAATCCGCCACCAAGGTCCAGTGCGTTAAACAGCGCCGAAGCAGCTAACTTCTAAACGTTGCTACATCAAATAGCGCCAAAAACGCCAGCGTCTGGAGCGAGTCCAAACATGCCGTCGTTACCAATTCACTCCGGGCGGTGACGCTTCCGGCTCCACTCCAAGCTGGGCCACTTCGCTCAAGTGATGGCTGCGTAAGGACATATGCCAATTCCCGGAACGCCCCCGCCATGCTACAATAGAGAGTGGCCCCGTTGAGGCCGTGCGCGGCGGACGCCTGGGGCGGCGTTCGGTCGTTTCACCTACACGCATTTTGCTATGGCTGTAGCGACTCCCCACACCCCGAGCCTGTTTCTCGACTGCAATATGGAGTCGGGGGAACTGTGCGCATTGTGGGAAGGTTCGGCGGCCGTATTTTCGCGCCGCTCGCCGGACAAGCAGACGGCCAATGAAGACGCCGCGGCGCTGATTCCCTTCGACGGCCAATCGGGCATCCTGGTGGTAGCGGACGGTTTGGGCGGCTCCCGGGCGGGCGAACAGGCCTCGAGCCTGGCCCTCTCCTCACTTCAGGACGCCATGGCCGAAGCCGCCGCCAACGGCGCCGATCTGCGAAGCGCCATTTTGAATGGCATCGAGACGGCCAACCGAAAAATCGTGGAGTTGGGCATCGGCGCCGGCACGACGTTGGCCCTGGTCGAAATTCAGGGTCGCACGGCCCGGCCGTACCACGTGGGCGACTCCATGATCCTGGTCGTTGGCCAGCGCGGCCGGATCAAATGGCAGACGGTGTCGCACTCCCCGGTCGGCTATGCGGTGGAGTCGGGTTTCCTCGACGCCGCCGAAGCCATGCATCACGACGAGCGGCACATCGTCTCGAACATGCTCGGCATGGCCGACATGCGGATCGAGATCGGCTCCACGATTGAACTGGCCGACCGCGACACGCTGCTGCTTTCCAGCGACGGCTTGTTCGACAACTTGCACGTTGATGAAATCGTCGAACGGGTCAGGAAAGGCCCGCTGGATCACGTCGCCCGCGACCTGGCCACGACCTGCCGCGAACGCATGCAAACGCCCCGCGACGGCCAGCCGTCGAAGCCCGACGACTTGACGTTCATCGCGTATCGCCTCGGCGGTGCCGGTCGCAGCTAGTAAAACCTTCGCCACGAACGCTATCGAAGGCGAGGAAACGTGGTTACCTGCGGCGTGTTTTCCGCTCACTCCGCGCCACAAGTTGCTCGGGTTCAGTGAGCAATCGGAACCGTACACGGTAGGCTTGTTGATCTTCTCCGGATGCGTTGCTGTAAAGGTGCGCCAACTCCGCGCGGAGCGACTCGGCGCTATCGAACCCGTCAGGGGCGGCATCGTCGTCCGTGAGCTCGGCGATGTCGACAGGCTCGACGCTGAGCACCTCGATGTAACCTGCGCCCGGGATATAGCTCCGCTGCCCGGCGCGCATGCGGCGATACGGCCAAAGGCGAATGGTCTGTGTCTTTCCGCCCGCGCGAATCGCGTCGAGGAATCGCTTTTTGAAGAGCAGCACAGTGCGCGCCTCGTCGCCGCGGGCGAATGGCGGCGGTGTACTAACTCAACGACGGGTGCAGCGCTACTGGATACACGGACGAGGTCAGCGTTGCCCGGCGACCCCGGGACGTTGCACTTGTTCACGTCCCCAGGGGAACCAACGGCGGTGCGTATCGAGCAGCGTAATCCCGCGCCGCGGCGGGCCGTCCGAAATGATAGCCTTGCCCCAGCTTGAAGCCAAGCTGCTGGCAGGTTACCGCTTCGCCTTCGGTTTCGACGCCCTCGGCCAAGGGGATCGAATTCAGATCCGTGGCCGCCCGGACCAGCGTCGCCAATAACTTCTGGCGCTCTGCCGGAGCGAGTTTGATGCCGCGGATGAACTTCATGTCGAATTTGAGGTAGTCGGGCGCCGCCTCGGCCAGTTCCAACAACCGCGATTGTCCGGCGCCGAAGTCGTCGTAGGCCAGACCGATATCAAGGTCGCGCAGCGTGTTGCGGAGCGCGCGAATCACGCCGATCTCGGTCACCGCCGCTTCGTGAATCTCCAACGTCATCCGCAACTCAGGAAGCTCCTCGCGCAACTCGCGCAGCGCTTCGACCAAGCCAGGCGATTGCAGTTCGCTGGGATGCGTGTTCAAGAACAAGTTGGGCGCTCCAGGAAGCGTCGCGCCGGACTGCGCACCGACGACGCGCAGCAAACGGCTGAGCTGCGCCTCTTGATGCAACCGCGCCGCGGCCTGGAACATGGCGTTGGGCGTTTTGACGCCGAACAGCCGGCTGCGGCCGAGCACTTCGCAGGCCATCGGCTCCATCGTGTCGAAGGCGATGATCGGCTGGAAAAACGGCACCACGGCTCGGGAACTCATCAGCTTGTCGAACTGCACCATCGCCAGCGCGGACTCGGACGAGTCGGTCTGGATCGTGTGCGTGTCCGGCGCGATGTTGCTCTCGGCGCCAATCACCTGAAAGATCACGTTGCCGAATTGCAGCAAGTCGCCGGCCTGTACGTTCGAATCGTCCGTGATGCGAATCCCGTTGACGAAGGTGCCATTGGTGCTGGCCAAATCGCGCACGCGCAGGCTGTCGCCGATCAATCGCAGATCGGCGTGAACTTTCGACACGCTTTGGCACGGCAACGAAAGCGCCAGGCCTGTGCGACGTCCTACCAGGAACGGCGAACAGGAAATCGGGATCTGGCGCACCGTCCCGGACTCTTCGATTTGACCGGAGAGATACCAGCACACGGCGTTGGAATTTGCCCCAAGGTCACTCATGATTAATCGGGCTGATGCGAGTGGCAGGCACGTTACGGAACGACTCACCTCGCACGCAGCGCACACCGCGAACCGCCCGCGGCAGATCCTGGGCGAAGGCGGCCAGGACCGTTGCCGTCTGACCAAGCCGAATCATGAGCCGGTCAAGTGCAAACCAACGGCGGATGTGTCACCAAAGAAAGCCTAGTTCGCGTTACCGCCAGAGGTGGGGCCGTGGTTGCGCGGGAGCGAATTTTTGTTGTAACTGCATCCCCGGCGTCGCGCGCACAGTGCGTCGTAACGATTGGAGTGATTGCGTGAACTGGTCAAATGCGACTGATGGCGCAAAGCCTGATGGCCGAAAAACGGAGAGCGGGGCCGCAGCGCGCCCCAATGAACATGCCCGCCACCCGCCGACATCAGGTGAATTCGATGCACCACTTCGGAATGAGCAACGCCAGCATCCTGCTGATTGACGACGAGCCGGAGACGTTGACCGACTTGGCCGAAATCCTGAGCCGCAACGGATTCGCCTGCCGCTGCGCGAAAGACGCGGGAACGGCCCGCGAGATGGCGCTGCAATCGGCCCCGGACCTGATCATCTCGGACATCAACCTCGGCGGCCAGAACGGACTGGAACTCTGCGCGAGCCTCAAAGACGCGCACATGTCGCTGATCGACGTGCCGGTGATCTTCCTCTCCGCGGCGCAGATTCCGCACATCATTCGCCGCGCCCGCGAAGCTGGCGGCACGTTCTACCTCCGCAAGCCGGTCGATCCGGACGTGCTTATCGAGCTGGTCGACAAAGCCCTCTGGATGCCCCACCTCCTCGGCCACCAGGTCGTACGCCCGAGGGCATTGGGGGCCTTGAACGACTAAGAGTTCGTGCTGCGGCGGTCCATGGCCGCCACTTGCGAACGGCGTATCGATCTGAAACACTGCCGGCCGGTATCCTCGCTTCGATTTCCCGGCGTCAGGCGTCTCAGATCATGCGCAGTAATCCGGTCAAGCGCATCTTGCGCGACGGCAAGCCCTCGTTCGGCACCTGGCTCTCCCTGGGCGATCTCTATGCCACGCGCGTGCTCGCGCGACAGGGCTGGGATTGGCTCACGCTGGATATCGAGCACTCCGCCATCGATTGGTCGCAGGCGGCGATGATCTTCGCCGCCGTGGCGGACGCCGGTTGCGTGCCGCTCGCCCGCGTGCCGCGCGGCTCGCACGATTACATCAAGCGCGTGCTCGACGCCGGCGCCTGGGGCATCGTGGTGCCAATGGTCAATACCGTCGAGGAAGCGCAAGTCGCCATCGCGGCGGCCAAGTATCCGCCCACCGGCAATCGCAGCCTGGGGGGCGGCATGCACGCGATGAACTTCGGCACGAACTCCGCCGAGTATTTTCGTAAGGCCAATGACGAAATCCTGGTCGTGCTGCAAACGGAAAGCCCGACCGGCGTGCGTAATGCTGAGGCCATTTATTCGCTGCCGGGCGTCGACGCAATTTTCGTCGGCCCCGTCGATCTCCGCGCCAACATGCGCGCCGCCGACGGCACCGAAGCCACGGACGCTGAGTTCGAAGCCCTGCTGCAACAGATCGTCGATACCGGCCACAAAACCGGCACGCCAACCGGCATGCACACGATGGAAGCCGACGTGGCCCTCCGCCGCGCGCAACAAGGCATGCAATTCATCGCTATCGGCAGCGACCTGCGCCTGATGACGCAGAAGTCGCTGGAAACGCTTCGCGCAGTGCGCCCGGAAAGCACTGCGAGCGGCGCGGCGGCGTATTAAATTCTCGCCGCTTACTTCCGACGGCGCCAGATGGCCGCCGCGAAGGCCGCGAAACCGACCGTCAACAATCCAAAGCTGCCAGGCTCCGGAACCGGCGTGACGTCCGCGAAGGTCTGTCCGATGCGCAATTCGTCGAATTGCATCGCGCCAGACGAATACAAAGTCATGCCTTGCACGACGCCGAAAGCAGCGTCTTGCTTGACGATGCCGGAAGCTGGCTCCGCTTCCCCCGGTGTGGGATTCACATACAGCGTGAACTTATCATTGATGTTCGGGCTGGCGAACAGCTCCGCCTTGACGACCAAGAGTGCCGTGGACCCCGATTGCGTCAAGACGCTCGATGCATGTTGCCGGCTGCCGCCGCGATCTTCCAACGCCCAGCGATCGATCGCACCGCCGCCTGGCTTGCCGACGTACAACTCCGGCTCGCCCGCGCTTTCCAAGGTCAGCCCCATGAAGCCGTTGAATGCGCCGCCGTGCAAGGCGCCCTGCGGCTGGATCAGAAAGCTCAGGTAAACCGTAGAGTCCGCTTGGCCCAGCGGGCTGGCGAGGTCGCGCGTGATCCCGGAAATCGCGCCCACGGCAGGCGTGCTGACGGAATTGCCCTCGCGCAAAAGATTGCCGAACGTCGGCGACCCGTTGGCGATATCGAAATTATTGCTGATCGACGCGTTAAAGCCACCGGCGCGCCATCCGCCGCTAAAGCCCAGGCCGCCGGCCTTGCCCTGCACGTCACTCCCCACCGGCGCATCGTCAAATGGCTCGTAGGCGATCAAGGCCGCCGATGCCGGCGGCGTGATCAGGAGTGCGAACACGAACGAAGCGATCAATGTGGTGCGAATCATAGTGTTCATGGCGCGAATGCGCATCCGGAAAAGTGAGACGGCGCGACGTCCCCATGGAACGCCGCGCCGCCATTATCCTGCGCACCAAGTCGCGGTGCAACAATTTGCCGGGAAAAAGGCCGGCGATTTCCGGCCTTCTCCCTCCGCGCGGGCTACTTCTTGCGATTCGCCAGCGACTGCTCCAGCAGCCACTTATACAAATCTTCGTTGTTGTACGTCTCCGTCCACGAGTCGTGCCCGGCGTCCGGGTAGATCGTGAACTTCGGCTCGCTGCCCGCGGCTTTGAGTGCGGCGACCATTTCCTCGGAGCGGGACAACGGCACGGCGTCGTCCTTCGCGCCATGGAAGACCCAGATCGGAATGTCCTTCAACTTGGACGCCGTGGCGGGATTGCCGCCGCCGCAAATCGGCACGATCGCCGCGAACCGCTCAGGGTGCTCCGCCGCCAGGGCCCAGGTGCCGTAGCCACCCATGCTGAGCCCGGTGAGATACACGCGATCGGTGTCGACGCGATACTTGGCGATGATGTCGTCGAGTAGCGCATTCAACTGGTCAACCCGCCAGGGTCGCACCGCGCACTGGGGCGAAACGACGATGAACGGAAAGTCAGGCTTGCCGTCGACGAGCTTCGGCGGTCCATGCTTCTTCACGATTTCCAAATCATTGCCCGATTCGCCTGCACCATGCAGGAACAACATCAGCGGGAATTTCTTGTCCGAGTCCGCGTAGTCCTTCGGCAGGAATAACTGGTATTTCACCATAATCTCCTGAGTGAACTCCGCGGGCGTCTGCTTTCCCGCCGCGGGCTCGTCGGCGCGAACCGCCGGCGCCAGCAGCACCACAGAGCCCATCCAGACCGCCATCCACAGAATCCGCCGCATGTTGCATCTCCAAGGTAAGGCCGCGAGCAGAGCGCGCAAAAGGTTTTCGACAAGCCAGGCCGCCGATTATAGCCCTGCTTCCCCTGCCAAGGAAAGCGTCGGCAAGAAATGTAGGAAGCGGTTCAGGCGCCGATGGCCATTCGAGGCCGTAGGGCGGGCCGCGCAGAACGTCCAGCGAGTGATTCCAATGACCGCGGGAAACGATTGCGGCCGGTTCATGCGACGAGTAAGGCCCGCCGTTGCATGTGCGGCGGGCCTTACGATTTGAACTTTAAGACAATTGTCATTGCGCTGCGCGTATCACGTCGCATCACTTAACGCACGCGCGGCCCGCCCTACGCTTCACGGTGAAGCTAAGCCGTTCGCGGCAGGGCGAACTTACTAAAACACCCCCGCCCCGAAGCCGTTGTTGCTCTCGCCACGCGGCGGTGGTGAAGCCGGCGCTGGCGGTGGCGCCACAGGTTGCGGCTGGGGATGATGCTGCGCCGCCGCTGGCCGATGCGGGCCGCGCCCGCCGCCGTGCCCCGAGGTGTGCGTGGGCTTGCGATCGAAATGCGGGGCGCTGGTCGGCGGTCGATGCGCCGGCTCGCGGGTTTGCGTCCGCGGCGCATAGTCGTAGTCGTCGAAGTCGTCGTAGCTCGAGACGTACCCCGGCTGCTTGGAGCGTTCGACCTCTTCCTGGAAGGCCTTGATCACGTAGTCCTGAATCATCTCGCGGCACTGCGAGTTGATCGGATGGGCGATGTCGGCATAGAGCTTCGCCCGGCCTTCCTCGTCCTTGATGGCGCGATCTTCTTTGAGCTTCACGCCGCACTGGTTGCAATAGCCGGCGCGCAAGTGATTCTTGCAGCCGCACGTCGGGCAGTGCGATGTCAGCTTGCGGCTGGGCATCGCCACGAAAGGACCGTTGGTCCCTTCGATGATCTTGAGATCCCGGATCACGAAGCAATTGTCGAAAGTGATCGAACAAAACGCTTGGAGCCGCTCCCCGGGTTCTTCCATGAGCTTGATGCGCACTTCTGTCACATCCACGGCTGTTCTCCCTTCAATCGTGGCGACTCAGCAGGCGGTACGCACAGCGTACACCTGACCGACTCCTCGACCTCGTAACCTGCTCGCGGCCCTTTGAGCATGTCCGAGGTTGCGGCAGAGCCCGAAGTAACTCGAGCCGCTGCCGCTCATCCGATGTCCGACGAATTCGCCGTCGGCGAACTCCCGACGCAATCGTTCAATCCAAGGTGTTAATTCAGCGGCGGCCGGTTCCAGCCGATTAAACAGGCGTTCTCCGGCAGTCGCAGCATCCCCCGTGCGCAGAGCTTCCAAGAGGGGAGCCAGAGGTTGGGGATGTTCCGCCGGGCGGCAAGCACGAAAAACCGCGGCGGTACTGAGTCCCACCGGCGGAGCAACGACCACGAAGTGCAGGATGCCCAGGCCGCTCGCAGGTTCAATCCGCTCGCCGCGTCCGCGGCAAACGGCTGGACCCCGACCTAGAAAAAACGGGACGTCGCTGCCCAACTCGGCCGCCAGCGGCAGCAATTGCTCCCGCGGCCAATCGAGTCGCCAGCCCGCGTTGGCGGCCACCAAAGCCGCCGCCGCGTCGCTCGAACCACCCGCCAGACCGGCCGCCACCGGGATGCGCTTCCAAAGCTTCATCCGGGCGCTGGCCCGTATGCCGGCCCGTTCGGCTAGCAAACGCACCGCCCGCACTACGAGATTGTCGGATCCCTCCGGCAACCTGCTGGCCTCCTCGCCGGATCGCTCCACGCTCGGAAACCGTTCACACGTCAGTTCAATGTCGCCTGAATCCGCCGGGGCGAACCACAGGAGGTCGTATAGATTTACCGGCGTCATGAGCGTTTCCAGCTCATGAAAACCGTCTGTTCGCTGGCCCAACACCTCGAGAAACAAGTTCAACTTCGCCGGTGTGCGCACCACAACGGCCGACGGCGTGCGTTGAACGTCCATGCCCTGCCCGCCCCCTAATCAACTCCCGGCGGACCGGGCTTGACAAGTTAAAACTCGCCACGCAACCGACGAATTCTATGAATCCAAAACGGATCGGTCAACCTGGATCGGTTAGGGGCGCTAGCGAATCAGCGAAATTGACGCCATCGACTACTCGCCCGCTGGCAGTTCGTCGAATTGGAGGACGACAAATTGATCTTCGTAATGCCCTTCAAATACGTGCCTCGCAACCTCCGGTGGCTCTGGTACATCATGCCGATTGCGCGGATCGCCGGCCCATTGCTTCTCTATTGGCGAATCTCCGACGTAAGCCAGCTTCGCATAGCCAATCAATTCAAGGCGCGTACCAGGTTTCGGCTTTTTTCCCTGGTGCCAATTGTGCCTCAGCTCAATTACAACCGGCTCCTCAAGCTGACGCGCATTGACATGTCGGACGCGCACGTAAAGCCCTGGATCGGGAACGACTTTGCTCTTTCGAAGATGTGCAAAGTTGTCTGCGGCAACCATTTCGCCGCGCAATGTTAGCAACTTCTCCAACGGCTCGCCCAAATCACCGACGACTTCGATTTGCCGCCCCAACGATTGGACATTCACACTCGCTACTGGCACAGGCGCTTTCGTTTTCTCACCGCCATAGAATCCGGCGCCAACTGCGAGGAAGGCGAAACCCAATAGCGGCAAGGCCATTCGTGATCGTTTCATCTGCATGCGCTCCATGTTCGTGATCCTGCCATTCAGAACACCGTAACGCCCCGGAAGTCGCCGGGCAAACGATTTTCAAACTCCCAGCCTCCTCCTTTTCGTGTGTTTCGCGTGTTTCGCGGGCAATTCTCAAATCGCAACGCCGTCGGCAGCCGCGCGGCCGATCTTGACCCTAAATCGTGGCCTTCTTATATTGCCGCCCGAATTTCTCCCGCGGCGACCGATGTCGCGGCTACGCGGACCCACCAGATTGCCTGGATTCCGGATTTAAGGAGCTACCCGCCATGACGCGAACGGATTCGCCGTCGAACGCCTCGCGCACTGCCTTTTGGGCACGGTGCTTCAGCATCTTCTGCGGCGTGGCCGCGATCGCCGCCTTGGCGCTCTATACCCGCTTCGGCTGGGGACCGGATTCCGCGCAAGCGCAGCAAACCGCGCCGCCAGTGCCGCGTGCGAAAGTCACCGCCGCGCCGCGCACGCCGGCGGCGACCACGCCCGCTCCGGCGAAGACTCCGGTGGCCGTCCCGGCAAAGGACGTCATGGCGACCGTGAATGGCGAACAAATCAAGCAAGCGGACCTCGCGGCCGAATGCCTCCGCCATTACGGCAGCGACGTGCTGGAAACCATGGTCAACAAATTCCTGATCACGTCGGAGTGCAAAAAGCGCAACGTCGTGGTCACGGAGCAGGAAGTGAAGACTGAGATCGATCGTATGGCCGAGCGATTCGGCGTGCCGACTGATAAGTGGTTGGAACTGCTCGAAACCGAACGGCATATCAGCCCGGACCAGTACGCCAAAGACATCATCTGGCCGACGATCGCGCTGCGTAAGCTGGCGACGTCACAACTCAACGTCACGCCGCAGGAAGTTCGCGATGCCTACGAAACGCAGTACGGTCCGGCGGTGCAATGCCGGCTGATTGCTTGCGACTCGCTGGAGAACGCCCAGAAGATTCGCGAGCAAGCCTTGGCCAAGCCGGACGATTTTCCGAATCTCGCCAAGCAACACTCCGTCGATCCGAACAGCGCGAGCGCCAAGGGATTGATTCAGCCGATTCGCAAGCACTTGGGCGACAAGAAGATCGAAGCCGCCGCGTTCAGCCTCCAGCCGGGCGCGATTTCCGACATTCTCCAGGTCGCCGATCAGTACGTGTTTCTGAAGTGCGAAAAACACCTGCCAGCCCGCGATGTAAAGCTGGAAGGCAAGATTCAACAGGTGTTGGTGGAAGCCATTCGCGACAAGAAGCTGCGTCTGGTGGCCGACGATGTGTTCGCCAAGCTGCAGGAACAATCGCAGGTCGAGTTGATCTTCAACGATCCCGACAAGCGCGCCGCGCAGCCGGAGGTGGCCGCCATCGTCAATGGGCAGCAGCTCCTGACGCGAGACATGGCCGCCGAATGCGTTAAGCGGCATGGTCCGGAAATGCTCGACGCCATGATCAGCCGCCGGTTGCTCGATCAGGCCTGCCGTCAGAAGAAGATTGCGATTACGCCGGCGGACGTCGATCAGGAAATCGCGCACGCCGCCACGCTGATGGGCAAGCTCGACGCGCAAGGCCGGCCGGACATCAGCGCCTGGTTGGTCGAAGTGACCGAGAACAACAGTGTGCCCGTCGAGGTTTACAAGAACGATTCGGTCGTGCCGAGCGTGATGCTCAAAAAGCTCGTCGGCCAAGGGGTCGAAGTCACGGAAGCGGACCTGCAAAAAGGCTTCGACGCGAACTACGGCCCGCGCGTCCGCTGCCTGGCGATCGTGATGGACAACCAACGCCGCGCCCAGGAAGTGTGGGACAAGGCGCGCAAGAACCTCAACGAGAAATTCTTCGGCGACCTGGCCGAGCAGTATTCGACGGACGCCTCGACGCGGGTGCTGCGCGGCGAAATCCCGCCGATCCAGAAGCATGGCGGCGAACCGTTGTTGGAGAAGGAAGCCTTCGCGCTCAACGACGCCGATCCCATGTCCGGGATCATCCAGGTCGGCGACCAGTTCGTGATTCTCTACTACCAAGGCCTCACGCAACCGAGCGTGCCGGACTTTGCCACGGTGCGGAACGACATCTACGCCGATCTCTACGAGAAGAAACTCCGCCTCGCCATGGCCACGGAGTTCGATCGGCTCCAAGAAAACGCCCGCATTGTCAACGAACTAACGGGCGAAACGCACCTGCCGAAGCAAACGGCCAAGAGCTCAGCGAAAAACCCAGCGGCGATCCAACAGACCGAATACGCCCCGGCGGCGAAGAAACCGGCGCCGCCGAGAAGGTAATTCAATTGATCCGCGGAGACGCGGGCGAGTTTGAAGTTTTCAGTGTTCAGTTTTCAGTGAAGGCGCTCCTCGACCCACTGAAAACTGAACACTGAAAACTTCAAACTCCCAGCCGCCTCCGCGGTTCAAAACTCATTCGCCTTGGATCAGTTCCCGGAACTCGTCTTCCGTGATGACCTTCACGCCGAGTTGTTCGGCTTTGGCGAGTTTGCTGCCGGCTTCGGCGCCGGCGACGAGATAGCCGGTTTTCTTGGAGACGCTCGACGCTGCCCGGCCGCCGTGCTGGGCGATCAGGCGCTCGATCTCGTCGCGCGTGTAGTGGACCAACGTGCCGGTGACGACGAGCGTTTTGCCAGCTAGCTTCTCTGACGTGCCGGCGGTTTGTTCCGTGGCTTCTAAGCTGACGCCGAGCGCCGCTAGGTCGTCGATCGTGTGCTCCCCGTAAGGGCTATGCAGGTATTCGTAGACGCTGGCCGCGATGACCGGGCCAATTTCGTCCACGTTGCTGAGCGTTTCTACCGTCGCCGCGCGCAAGCGGTCGATTGTGCCGAAGCGCATCGCCAACACCGTCGCGCCGCGCGTGCCGACGTGCCGGATTGAAAGCGCGTTCAACAGCCGTGCGAGGCCTCGCGCTTTGCTGGCGGCGATCTGCTCGATCAGATTTTGCGACGACTTCTCGCCCATCCGCTCCAAGTTCAAGAGCGTTTCCAAGTCCAGCCGGAACAAGTCGCCATACGATTTGACGCGACGTTCGCGCACTAGTTGGTCGATCAGTTTTTCGCCCAGACCTTCGATATCCATCGCGTTGCGGCCTGCGAAGTAGCGCAAGCGTTCGCGCAATTGCGCGGGGCATTCCGGATTCGGGCAGCGGATGTAAACGCCTCCGTCATCTTTGATGACGGGCGTCGCGCACTCGGGGCAAGCCGTAGGGAACTGAAATTCGCGCACGCGGTCGTCGCGGCGATGCAGTTCGACGCGGACGATATGCGGGATGATCTTGCCGGCCTTTTCCACGACCACGTAGTCGCCGATCCTTACGTCTTTGCGCGCGATTTCGTCCGCGTTGTGCAAACTCGCGCGGCTGACCGTCGTCCCGGCCAACTCTACGGGTTCCAGGTAAGCCACCGGCGTGATCGTCCCGGTCTTGCCGACCTGCACCTGGATGTTCTCCAACCGCGTCACCGCCTCGTACTTCTCGAACTTATAGGCGACGACCCAGCGTGGCGCCTTGCTCGTCGCGCCGAGTTTGGCGCGCTGGTCGAAACGATTAACCTTCAGCACCAGCCCGTCGACTTCGAAATCCAATTCGTGCAGCCGCTCGATCAGTTGCTCGCAATGCGCGACCGCCGTCTCGAAATCAGGAAAGCACTCCGCATGTGGCGTGGCTGGCACGCCGTATTGCTCGATTTCGCGCAGGAAGTCGATATGCGTCTGCGACGTCATGCCTTCCGAGTATCCCACGCCATGCGCGGCGAAACGTAGGTGTCGTGTGGCGGCGATCCGCGGGTCCAACAGGCGAATCGCGCCAGCGGAGACGTTGCGCGTGTTCGCGTACAGTTCTTCGCCAGCTTCCTGACGCAATTGGTTGATCCGCGCCAATTCCTGGTTCGTCATATAAACTTCGCCGCGGATCTCCAAGAGCGGCGGCACGTCCTCGCCATGCAGCCGGAGCGGCAGATCGCGCATCGTTCGCACGTTGTGCGTGACGTCGTCGCCGACTTGCCCGTTGCCGCGCGTCGCGCCGCGCGTAAGGAGGCCGTGTTCGTAGACGAGCGAGAGCGCCGCCCCGTCAACCTTGAACTCGACCACCCATTCGATCGTCTCGTCCGGCAGCAGTTTGGCGATCCGTTTGCCGTAGGCCCGTAACTCGTCGAGGTCGTAGGTATTGTCGATCGACAGCATCGGCACGCGATGCGTTGCCGAGTTCAGCCCGCTCACAGGCTGTTCGCTCACGCGCTGCGTGGGGCTGTCCGGCGTAACGAGATCCGGATGTTCCTGTTCGAGCCGCACCAGCTGCTGATAGAGCCGGTCGTATTCCAGGTCGGAAAGTTCCGGACGGTTGGCGACGTAATACAACTGATCGTGCCGGCGAATCTCCGCCCGCAGCCGTTCCGCCTCGTTTTTTGCCTTCGTCATAGAACCCTGCTCCAGCCATGAACGTAGACCGTTACATTACCCCGAAGTTTCGGCCGGTGGGAGAGGTTGCCCGCGGCGCGATCGACGGTTGGGCGCAGACAGGTTATTCTTTGGCGACCATTCAGGATCTTGCGGACGACTTTTTATGTGGTTTCCCTCTTCGCTGCTGTTTGTTTGCCTGCTGACGTTGTGCTGGTGGGGGCGGCATGAGCGCGCCTCGGCTTGGTGGCGAGTTGCGTTCGTCGTCTGCCTGGCGGCCCTGGTTGGCGTGGTCTGGTGGTTTCCTGCGCCGATCATTCTGCAAAAGCTCGCCAACCGGATCGTCATGCCGTGCGGCGTGATCTGGTTCGGCATTCTGTTTGTGATCGCCTACGCCGTGCGGCAGAATCAATTCCGCACGGCCACGGCCCTCGGCGCGGTGCAACTATTGTTCACCCTGCTGGGAAACGATTACCTGGCTCATCGTCTGGCGGGACGCATTGAAGCGCCGTTCGCCGCCATTCTCCCGCTAGAAACCGGGCACTACGACGCCGTCTTCGTCCTCGGCGGCAGCACCGGCACCACGCCGGCGGGCGCCGCGCAACTCGACTGGTCAGGAGATCGCGTGATGTTGGCCGCACGAATGTTCCATCAGGGCCAGGTCGACTACCTGATCACCACTGGCGAACGCATCGATGGCCTGCACACCATCGGGCGCGATCCGTCGCAAGAAACGTCCGAGATCTGGAAGACGCTCGGCATTCCTGAAGAAAAAATCCTGCTGCTCGACGGTCGCAATACGCGCGAGGAGATGCAGGGAATTCAGAAGATGATGCAAGAGCATCAATGGAAACGACTCGGCGTGATCACTTCCGCACAGCATATGCCGCGCGCCGTGCGCTTGGCGGAAACGAACGGCGTGAAACTGGAACCGCTCCCGGCGAACTTCGAAGGGGGCGAAACGCCGTGGACGGAGTTGAGCCTGATCCCGGATTCGGCCTCGATGTATACGAATCACAAGTCGCTGAAAGAGCTGCTGGCGAATCTCATCGGGGCCTGATGGACAATCGCGACACCAGCCCGTAGCGCCAGCGAGGGGGAGTGGACGCTGCCAACGGCGCCGAGATCACACTCTCAACGACGTCGCTTCGCTAACAAACTCACCCTATTCCGGCAAATGGTCCATCGCCACCACCGGCACGTCGCCCGAGAGCGCTTCCAAGAACGCGACGAGGTCTTGGATCTCCGTTGGACCGAGGTCCAGCTTTTGAATCAAGGGACTTAAGTTCTTGTTGGGTCGCCCGCCCGCGACGAGGAACTCGACGACGTCTGGGAGCGTCCCAAGCGACCCGTCATGCATGAAAGGCGTTGTCTCTTTCACATTGCGCAGCGACGGAGTCTTGAAGGCTGCGTAGTCCGCCTCGACGTTCGTGACGCGGTACCGACCGTCGTCGGGAATGTAAAAGCCGCCGAATTCGTGCAGATATTGCCGGCCTGCGCCAAGGCCCAGGTTGTGAAACTGTTCGTCCGTGAAGTTGGGCCCGGAATGGCAATTCGAGCAGCCGGTACGGTCGCTGAAAAAGAGTTCCCTGCCGCGCTCCGCGGCCGGTGAAAACGGCGTCCGCTTCGCGCCGGCCGCGGCCTCATCGTACTGAGCTTGCTCCTCGGGCGTGAACGTTGAGCGATCACGATTCGCGAATTGCTCCAAGACGACATGATAGTCATACGCTGCGGGCCCGGTGACCAATGCGCGCTCAAAGGCGGCAATTGCCTTGGTCATGTTCAAATAGCTCACCTCGCCGTAAATCCCTTCGAACTGCATCCGATAGCCTTCGGTCGCAGAAAGCCTTTGCTCACAGTCCTCCGGGGTCGTGTTCATTTCCTGCGGATGACGAACCGGAAACTCGATTTGGTGTTCGAGCGACGCCGCGCGGCCGTCCCAGAATTGATGCGTCGACAAGATGCGATTGAGCATGGTCGGCGCGTTCTTGTGTTCCGTGAAGACCGCGGCGCGTGTGAAATGCTGCGTGGGGGCATGGCACGTCACGCAATCCAAACCTCCATCCGTGAAGCGGCTTTCGACGAACAATTGTCGCCCCAATTCGATTTTCGCCCGAGTGAGCGGATCGTTCGCCGGAATCTTCAATTCGTCACGCGATGCGCGCAACCACAGTGGCAATTCGAAATCCAGCGGTTCGTGATTCTTCGGATCGTCGAGCCAGTCGCGAATCTCTTGGATCGACAACTTCGCGCCGCCAGGAATTCCCGCGAACAACGAATTCGAACCCAACACCACGCGCCCGCCGATGCGAGTGTCCGGTGGACGCTCCGAAGCCGTCGCAACCGGCGCCGTTGGCTCTGCGGATGGCCGACTATTCGCGTACCAAGCCGCGCTCACGACCCCCAGCAACCCCAGCAGGACGCCCAATCGAGGCAACCACAGCCCCGATCGCTCGGCTGCAGCTCCAACAACGGAATCCGCCACCGCGGCGCGGGAACTCATACGCAATAGCCAGCTCGAACGTCTGGAACAGATCAGATCCTCGCCCGACCGCCTCGGGCAGTGCTCTTACCATCATACCGCGCGCGGCGGTTTCGTCACGGTTTCTCAAGCGACCGAACGGAACCTCCAAATGCCTTGGGGAGGCGTCTCCGGCGCCGATCGCGCCGCTTAACACGTTCCACTGCCCTCACTCCTTCCCTATATTGGTCCAGCGACGCCCCTCAGCCCACCAGGAACCCGGCCATGTGCCGCCTCACCGTCTTATATGGCCACCCGGCCGACCCGGCGGAGTTCGATCGCTACTACCGGGACGTCCACATCCCCATCGCCCGATCCATGCGAGGGCTCAAGGGCTGGACGATCGGCAAATGCCAATCCGCCGTACCGGGCGAGCCGCCCCCCTACTACATGATTGTCGGCCTTTACGCCGAAACGCGCGCCGCCATGGACGCCATTCTGGCCTCGCCTGAGGGGCTGGCCACGATCGCTGACGTCCCCAGGTTCGCTACCGGCGGCGTCAAGTTCCTATTTGAAGACGAGGAAGTGCTGATTCCCTTCGAGGTGAGGTAGTAGGTGAAGTAGTTAGTAGGTGGAGTAGCGGGCAGATGCTATTTCACCTACTTACTACTCCACCTACTTCCCCCCCCTACTCTCCTACACAATACAAGTGCTCCGCGGCGCGGATCAGGATCTGATCGCCTACGAGCGCCGGCGACGCGTCGACCGGTTCGCCGAGTTTATTGACGGCCAGCTCTTCCAGCGTGGCGCCGTGGCGAATGACTGTCGTCACACCATCGCGGCTGGTGAAATAGATTTTGTCGGCGGCCGCCACGGGCGAGGCGTAGATGTCGCGAATCTCCGTCAAACGCGTCGGCGGGATCAGCACCTGCCCCGTGCGCGCGTCGATCGACGACACGGCGCCGGAGCGCTCCTTGGTGAAGTAAAGTTGCCCCTTGTAGACCGTGGGCGAAGCGACGTACGGCGCGGCGTCGCGGTTGGACCAGCGAATCTGCGGCGAATCGCTGATGTCGCCTTTTGCGTCGAGCGGCATCGCGTAAATCGCGTTGCCCCGATAGCCTGTCATGCAGATGACAAAGTCGTCGATCCGCACGGGACTGGGAATCGGATTCGTGACTTGCCCGCCGCAAGACCAAAGCAATTCGCCGGACTCCAGATCGTAGCTACGCACTTGCGTGCCATTGGTGACGATCTGCGTCCGCCCCTCGAACTCCACCGGTAGCGGCGTGGCCCAGGTGGTAACTTCCTCGCGTGGTTGCTGCCAACGGATTTCACCGTCCGACGTATTGAGCGCGAAAAGCACCGAATTCTCTTCCTGATCCCAGGGCACGATCAGCGTCTCGCCCACCAAGGCTGGCGACGCCCCTTCGCCAAAGCTATTCCGCGTGCGCATGTCGCCAAGGTCTTTCCCCCAGATGACCTTCCCTTGCATATCAAGGCAGTAGGTGCCATGCGAGCCGAAGTTGGCGTAGATCCGCTTGCCATCCGTCACGGCCGACGCGGAAGCAAAGGTATTCGTCTGATGCCCGCCCTCGTTCGGCACGGCGCGATTCACCGTGGTGCGCCACAACTCGCTGCCATCCGCCAGGCTGTACGAAAGGACGATGAACTCGAACTCGTTGGTCGGCGCTGGCGAATTGCCGCGACCGCCACCTCCGCCAGGCGCGCCGGCTGGTTCCGTTGAAGGAACTTCCACCGGTGCATCCGCCGGCGTCGTACCGGTATCCACGGCGGTCAGTAAGATGATCTGCCCATCCCAAACGATCGGGCTGCCGCTCCCGCGCCCGGGTACGGGAACTTTCCAGCGAATGTTCTGCGTGTCGGTCCACTCCAACGGCGGATTCGCGCCTTCGAGCGACCCGTCGTAATTCGGCCCGCGCCAATTCGCCCAATTGTTCTCCGCCGCTTGAGCGGCTGCGAGCGGAGCAAATCCAGCGAACACGAACAACGCTAAGCGAATCGCCACAGAATCGAAACGCATGCTGGGTTCCTTGGGAGGAGAGCTACGGAATATCGAGCGGCGCCGGCTATTCTATCCCACCGATCGGGTGATCACACAACCCACCCAAAAGTTGCGGGTTCCCGGCGGGGCGGACATAATGGCTGGGATTCGCCGCCGTTTCATTTGCTCACCCATTTTGCCCGAGAAACCTATTGCCATGACACGACTGTGGACGCTACTCGTCGTATTTCTTGCCTGTTCGACAGCGGCTGTCCGAGCGGACATTTACCGCTGGGACAATGGCGAGGCGATTCCGGGAACGGAGGGGATTGTTCTTGCCAACGGAATCGACTTGTCCGATCGTCTATTGCAATACGCCGACCTCGCCGGCATTGGGGTCGGCAGTGGAAAGTTCGATCGAAGCGATTTGTCGTCAGCGAGACTCACTGGCTCGAATTTTGGCAAGTCCAGTTTTCAAGACGCCATACTGCATCAGGCTGACGTTCGACGTGCCAATTTCTACAACGCAAGTTTGTCGAATGCTGACTTGAGCGACGCTTTAATCGAGTTCGCTTCGTTTCGCGCTGTGACGCCAATGGGGTTTACGGCCCACCAACTGTATTCGACGGCCAGTTACAAGGCCAACAATTTGATTGGAGTTGAATTGGGAGAGAACGATCTGAGTGGATGGATTCTTTCTAACCAGAACCTTACCGGCGCGGACTTCAACGTTGCGACGCTCGTCAATACTAATTTTTCTAACTCTATCGTAAAGAGCGCCAACTTCAGCCGAACTACTGATCGCGGATTCACACCAGAACAGTTGTACGCGACTGCGAGCTATCAAGCACACGACCTCGGCAAGATTCGATTCGACCAAACCGATCTGTCTGGATGGAATTTCGATGATCAGGATATGTCAGGGGCGTTGCTGTATGAAGCGAACTTTACTGGCGCGAATTTGAATCGGACCAATTTTACTAAAGCCGAATTGAATTCCACGCGGTTTTGGCAAGCCTCGTTGCAGGATGCTGATTTCTCGAATGCATATGCTCCGTCGGCCCAATTTCAAGACGCCGATATGCGGCGTGCGAACCTAAGCAACGTTGATCTTGCGTCAGGCGGATTCTTTCAGGGCGCGAACCTTCATCAGGCGACTCTGCAGCGCGCACACGGACGGTTTGTTCAATTCAACAACGCCAACTTTTCCGACGCAAATCTGAAAGACGTTAAGTTTGAACTGTCGACATTCACCGGCGCAAACTTTTCTGGAGCGTCCATTCAAGGAGCTCAACTCTCCGGGGAAGGCTTAACCGCCGAAATGCTGTACTCCACCGCCAGTTATCACTCCGGTGATTTGAAGGGCCTTCGCCTTCAAGGGAATCAACAAGGCTGGAACTTCGACAACCAGGACCTCTCCGGAGGTACTATTTGGGGTAACATCCAAGGAGCTAGCTTTCGGAATGCGAAACTTCTGGGAACTGATCTCAACACCTATGAAGTCGAAGGCGCTGACTTTACGGGTGCTCGCATTGAGGGAGCAGTCATCGGCCAAGGTTGGACGGCGGCTATGGTGACCTCTACGGCAAGCTATGAACTAAGAGACCTGTCGGGCGTGCGATTCAACTACATTGATGCGCAAGGAGTAGATTTCTCAAACTTCAATCTGACTGGCACGTTGCTCGGGACTGGTAGTCTTCGCAATGCCGATTTCCGAGGCGCCAATCTTCAGTCGGCTGAGTTTGGCCAGGTCGCCTTCCTTGACGGAGCACAGTTCACCGGTGCTAAGATTCGTGGTGTAACATTCAATCGATCCACAAACGTTGGGCTGACGTTTGCCCAGGTCCAGAGTACATCCAGCTACACTCACGGTGATCTAAGCGGAGTCAAGTTCGTTGACTGTGACCTTTCGAACTGGCAGTTCGAGGGCTTCGAACTGGAGGGCGCTGAGTTTCGGCAATCGCAACTCGCAGGAGCCAACCTCAGGAATGCCAATCTGGCCGGTGCATCGTTCTACGACGCGAGGCTTTCCGGGACCATTCTCGACGGAGCGAATATTCTCGGCGCGTCCTTTGCACACACGACGGACAGACCTTTCGTTCCGGATTATGAGGACTTGACGCCCCTTGCACTCTATTCGACGGCAAGTTATCAGAAACACCAATTGATGGGCGTAAACTTTGATGACAATGACTTGCGAGGATGGAACTTCGAACAACAGAACCTCACTGGGGCGTTTTTCCGAAGTGGAGACGCACGAGGAACGGTGTTCCGCGGGGCTGTGTTGCAGAATGCTCAATTCCGGGCCACGAAGCTTAATGACGCTGATTTTCGAGGCGCCGACCTTCGTGGTGCCTTTGCCTATAGTGCGGATGGATTCAATTCTGCGACACTGACGAACGCGATTCAACCCGATGGCAAATTGTCGGACTTGATGTTGGGACCTGGCGACGAACTAGTTGTGCGCGCCTTCGCTCCAAATCCCTCGCAAGCGGATCAACCAACGCGAATCAATGCTCAGCACTCATGGACCATTGGCGACGGCGGCGAACTTCGCATCGTTCTCGATTCCGGTATCTGGAATTCCGTCATCGCTTTCGAAGCTAACATCCCCGTCCAACTCGGCGGCACGCTCGAACTCACCTTTACGCCGGACGTCGACCTCCTCTCCCAAGTCGGCCGCACGATTCGAGTCTTCGATTGGACCGGCGTCGAGCCGACTGGCGCGTTCACGGTCGCCAGCGCGTATCCCTGGGACTTGAGCGAGCTCTACACGACCGGCGAGATCACCTTCCTTTTGCCCGGCGACACCAACGGCGACCAGGCCGTGACCATCGCGGACTTGAATAACGTCCGCAACAACTTCGGCGCCGCCGGCGGGCTCGGCGACACGAACGGCGATCAGCAGATTGACATTCAAGACCTCAACAACGTCCGCAATTTCTTCGGAGCCTCGACGCCGCAAACGGTGCCGGAGCCGAGCTCGCTGTTGCTCGCCGCGCTCGTCGCCGGCGGCCTGGTCGTCCTGCGCCGCACGTAGAGGCGATCGACAATCACGCGCCGCGAGCGCCAAACCCAGGGAAGGCCTCCGGCGACTTTTCTATCGGCATTGGTCGCTGCGGGCCTTCCCTGGGCTTAACGTGCAGCGTAGCGGCTAGCTTGGCGGCCGCCGCCGTGATGGGTTTTGCCCGTAGCGCAGCAGCGGATTGAGCAGCTCGCCCCGCAGCCGCTGGCGACGTTCAATTGCGTTCAACTGCATTTGCACGCCGAACGGCAAGTGCTGCGCCGCGCGGGTTTGCACAAGCGCGCGGCGATCGAAAATCGCCGGGCGCGCTAGCAAGACGTATCCATGGTCCGTGTCGTGAGTCATGGCAAGGTCCCTCCGCGATCTTCGTCCGGTTGCATCGCACGCCGAGGTCTCCGGTATACCCGAGGATCGCGACGCCTCAACCAAAAACGACCGACTTCCTGGCAGAAGTGCGTCGCGTTCGCCGCGAAATCCGCTACGACAGTCAGACTTTCCCGGCGCGAGGCGGCGGCCCGCCCTATTCAGGCGCGCGGGGGGCCAGTAGATTACCGGCCAAGTCCTAACCCCCCCGATCGATGACGTGCCGTGCCGATTCTCTTCACCAACGAGCTGACCAAGCGCTTCGGTAATTTCACCGCCGTCGATCGCGTGTCGTTCGCCGTCGAGCGCGGCCGCATCTTCGGGCTGTTGGGTCCGAACGGTTCCGGCAAGAGCACGGTGATTCGGATGCTGTGCGGTCTCTTGCAACCAACGTCGGGCCAGGCGGAGGTCGACGGCGTCGACGTGGTCGCGCGGCCCGACGACGTCAAGCCGCGCATCGGGTACATGTCCCAGAAGTTCAGCCTGTACCGCGATCTGACCGTCGATGAGAACATGCGCTTCTACGGACAGATCTACGGCCTCAGCACGACGCGGTTGCGGCAACGTCGGTTAGATGTCACCGAGTTGACGGGCATCGGCGACTACACGGATCGACTCGCCGGCAATCTGAGCGGCGGATGGCAACAGCGATTGGCGCTAGCATGCTGCTTGTTGCACGAACCGGCCGTCGTGTTCCTCGATGAACCCACGGCGGGCATTGATCCCGTGGCGCGGCGCGAGTTGTGGGATTTGTTGTTTGAGCTCTCGGGACAAGGCACGTCGTTCCTCGTCACCACGCACTACATGGACGAAGCCGAGCGCTGCAGCGACGTCGGCTATCTGTATCTCTCCAAATTGATCGTCTGCGGCGATCCCGGCGAATTGCGCAATCTTCCCGCCGCGCGTCCGCCGGGCACGCGTTGGTTGCAAGTGGAGACCGAACACAGCACGCGGGCCTACGTGCTGTTGCGCCACGAGCCACAAGTCGTCCGCGCGACGATCTTCGGAGCGGCGCTGCATCTGCTGGTGCAAGAATCGGCCGACAACGAGGAGATCATCCGGCCGCTCCGCGCGGAAGGCATTGCGGTCAGCCGCGTTTTGAGCGTCGAACCGTCCCTGGAAGACGTGTTCGTGGCTCTCACGGAAGAAGAAGCCGAAAAGCGGCGTGCGGCCAAGGGTTAGGGGGCCAGGCCCCGGCAGAATTGCCGGCGGCGGACATTGTGCGGCATCGGTTCCGACGTGCCAAGCACCCGCCAACAAATAGAACCGCCCGGTCCACAAGGGCCGGGCGGTTCTTTCTCGTCGTTACGAAAGGAAGATGTTTGTTACATCTTCTTGGCGGACTTCTTCTTCTTCTTGGCGCCCTTCTTCTTGGTGCCCTTCTTGGCCGCCTTCTTGGCGCCCTTCTTTGCAGACTTCTTCTTGGCCACGCTTCGTCCTCCGAACAAAGTTGGCGGCGGACCTAAAAATCGCTGGCTCCTGCGGAGCCGTTCAAACTGACGATTAGGTCCAACCCGCAACAAAAAAAGTGACTTCCATTTCGTTCGTCATTCGCTTGTTGAAATCGTTCATCCGGTTGATTTCTTCAAGCAAAACGCGCTCCACTTCTGGAACGCATGTTGAGTATTTGTACGCATTCTTCGAAATTTTGCAACACGTTTTTGATCCATTTCCAAAAAATCGGAACAAAAAACGCCGATCGAAAATATCACGCACACGCCGTGAAAACGCGCGCTGCAACGCGCTGTACGTTGCGCGCGAAATGATTTCGCAGTACCGTGCTGCGCTGATGCGCGCGCTCGATGCGTTGTTCGCATGGCACGTCGATGCGCCGTCCGTTCGCGCTGTGAAGCCACTGTGACGACACTGCGCATGAGTACTTCGACGTGCGGAAAAGGCCTGTTTTTCAGGCTTCAAATCGCATTTGCTGTGATGCGATGCGGAACTAGTACATCGAGATGCGACTGCCGTCCGGAAGTACGCCGGCAGGTTGCGATGTAGTTCGCGCGAGGCCGCACATGCGCCATTGCGCGGGGCGCATGCGCTTCAATCGCCACCATGGCGCGATGCCCTTCGGCAAGACTCGCTGATGGGGCGCAGCAGCATCGAACCAATTCCCAAAAAATGTTCCCCCAAGCTGCTTCCCAGACTTCCATTCGGATGTGAATCGGATCGAAGCCATACCATGCGCCGCACGGTTCGATCCACTCAGCGTCATGGCGCGCGGCGAGTTGTTGCAGTCGATCATTCAATTCCAACGCGTCGCGGCGCATGCCCTCGAAGCTAATTGCATGCAGGGGAAAGAACACACGACTCAACAGCGCGAAGCGCCACGGCTGCAATGTCGCCAGCGCGGCCAACGGCAGACCAGTCATCGCGACGCGCGTGTCGTCGCGCGGCAATTGCGCCAGGCATGCGCCGACCCAATCGGCGATCTGCTCGGGCGGCGCGCCGTACAACAAATCATTGCCGACATCGGTGACCAGCAAACGCGTCGGGCCGGGGGGCAACGCCCGCAGCGCATCCCAAAGCCCGCACGGAGCAATGCCCGGCAACGTGCGGCCGAGCACCGTGCTGTCCTGGCCATAGGAGCGCCCATGTCCGCAGGCGATCAGGAATTCGGCGGGCTGGGAAACCGCGGCCTGGGCGAGGCGAACGACCGTCGAAATCCCGCGCGTGAGATTGCTGGCCCCGAGCAGAATCACCCTCGGACGGCCAGCGGGCGGCGTTGTCATAAGGCCTGCAAGTGCTTAATTCGCAACGACTAATGTCGATCGTGCGGGACAACTACCAGGGATTTCGCGAGCCCCACGGCGAGCGCAGCTCTTGATAGTTTTGAAAGGCCAAAAAGCCCAGCATGAGCACGGTCAACATCATGCTGCCTTGTGTGGCGTACCAGACATAAACCGCTAATCCCACGGCGGCGAGAACGGACAGCCACTGCGATTTTCGCAGCCCGTCACGATGGTCGTACCGCACTAGGAGATTGCGCGCTACCTGCCCGCCGTCGAGCGGATAAATCGGCATCAGGTTGAAGAGCCCCCAAAAGATGTTGACGTCCATCAAGAATCGCACGGCCAATTCGGCATTGAATTCTTGAATGGGCTTCCACTCGAATGGAATCCAATCCAGCACGAATTCAATCCGATGTCCGGTTGCGCCCACGACGATCATGGTTACGATCGCGAGCAAGAAACCGGCCGCTGGGCCCGCCAAGGAGATCGCGACGCGCTGCCAGGTATAGTGCGGCGCCGGGTAGTGCATCGCCAGACCGCCGAATTGGTAGAGCACGATCGACGCCTGGCCGCCGAAGTAACGCGCGGCCAACGCATGTCCCATCTCGTGAACCAAGATCGACACGAACACCACGCCCACCCAGATCACCAGAATCTGCGGCGGTAACTCACCCCCCGACCATGCCATCAGCGCGGTCATCAGCCAAAACATGGGATGCACGCGCACGGGGAAACCCAACAGGCTGAAATTCAAATCGCCCCGCGTCGGTTCCGGCTCTTGGAGAAACACGATGGATGATGCTCAAATATGAAATGGGAAACTGTCGTGGAAACACTAGGCCGTGGCGCCAGCGAGGGAGAGTTGACGCGGCTTGCAGCATCCGGTTCGCGCTCTCATCGACGTCTGTCCGCTCACGCTGGCGAGTCGGGCCAGTATAAAGCGTACTTCGCTCATTGCTTCCGGGAATTGCCGCGCATTGGCGAACCACGCCATTTCCACAGCCACTGGAAATAGGCCCAAGCGTGTCGCGCCGCATCGCGCGAGACGAGCCGCCGGCTCGCGCGTTGTTCGAAATGCACGCAGCGCGTGGCGCCATGGCACATCACGGCCCAACCGCTCTGTTGCATCCGCTGGCAGATATCTACGTCCTCGAAATACTTGCCGAATCGCGTGTCGAACGGGCCGACTTGCTCGATCGCGGCACGCCGCACAAGCATAAAGCAGCCGGAGACCCAATCGCACGCGAAGGAGGCGTCGTGCGGCCGATCGCGATACAAATATCGGTCGACCACCGCGCGCCCCAGCCCCAGGCGCCGGCCAAGCACCACGCGAGGGGTTTGCCAGCGCCGCGCGGGATGAGCGAAGCCCCCGTCGGTATGGTAGACGCCGCAGGAACTCAGCCCACATTCCGGATGGGCATCCATGAAGCGCACCATCTTCGCCAGGCACTGCTCAGCGGGATCGAACTCCATGTCAGAGTTCAGCAGCAGTACATAGGGAGACGTCGCGGCGGAGAGGATGCGGTTCAAATTCGCGGCGTAACCCAATCGCTGTGCGTTGCGCAATACGACACCTTGTTCGAACAAGGGTCGCCAGGCGTCGACGCCATCCGCCGAAGCGTTTTCCACAAGTATTAACCGCATTCGCAGGCCCGAACCGGAATCCCGCAGTTGCGGTAGCAGTTTATCCAGATACGCGCGCTCGTACGTGTAAATCAGACCGATATCGAGATCGGCGCACGCCTCGCCGGTCCGTGGAGTGGACCAACTCGCCGATGGCTCGTGCGGGAGGGCGTTAGGCCGCCGGGCGTTGGGTGGATTGGTTGGGGCGTGGAGCATGCCTGCCTAGTGTAGCGTCCGAGGCGCTGAGCGCCGTGAGGATCGTTTCGACGGTAAGGTTCCAGGATCGCGCCGCCGCCAGACGCCGGCGCGCGGCAATCAGCTTCGGGTGGAGCGTATGTGGTTGCGTCGCGGCGTCCAAGTGCCGCAGCCATTCTTGCTTCGTCTCCGCGAGCGCCACGTGGCCCAGGATCGGGCTCAACGACGCCAAGCGCGAAGCCACGACCGGTAGGCCGGCCGCGAGGTACTCGCCCAACTTCACCGGCAATGCTGCGTCGGTGAGCCGATTCTGCGCGAACGGAATCACGCCGACGTCGAAGCCCGAGAGGCGATGCGGTAGCTCCTCATACGGGACGCTGGGGCGATGTTGCACGTTGCTCAGCGAGAACAGTCGCTGCGCACCGGGAGC
The DNA here is from genome assembly GCA_034440135.1 of Planctomycetia bacterium. Classification (NCBI taxonomy): domain Bacteria; kingdom Pseudomonadati; phylum Planctomycetota; class Planctomycetia; species Planctomycetia bacterium. The sequence goes on along the minus strand of JAWXBP010000235.1, from coordinate 18,250 downwards.
ATGCACCGGTCCAATGAATTCCCAACGCCACTGCGGACGTTCCTGAGCTAAGGCTTCCAGCAATTCGTAATCCAGCCAATTGCCGAGCGTGCCGTGAAAGCCAATCACCTTGGCCGCGTGCTTGCGTCGCCGCTGCCAAACGCCGCGCGGCATCGCGACGGCGAAATGAGCGAAATCGACGCCGTTCGGCGCGAAGACCACGTTCTCATGCTCGGCCGCCAACTCCTGGGCCAGCGGCACGGAAGCGGCAAAAACCAGGTCGGCGCTGCGCAGCACCAGCTTCGTGGCTGCGAGAATGCGGCTCTTGTCGGGATCGGCATGAAACTCCGCGTAACGGTCCATGCAGTCGAAGATCACTCGCCGCGGCCGCGTCGCCGTCAGCAGCGTGACCGCAGCGAGGTTGGGCGCGCCGATCCAAAGTTGAAAGTCGTCGCCGCGGAGCGCCGGAATCGCGCGCAGCAATTGCGATTGCAACCAGCGCCGGTTCAGACGATCACAAAGCGGCGATCGCCACGGCAAGAAGTGGTTGTGAACGACCGTCAGGCGCGGCGGCAGGATGGTCTTACCCCGCGATCCGGGCCACAGTCGGCGCAAGTCGCCGCAGCGAAAGGAACGCATGCCGACCGGATCGACGTACGTGACGTGGTAGTGCCCGGCCAACGCCTGGGCCAATCGCTGGGGACGCTGCCAAAGAGATCGCCAGGCCACCGGCGCAAGGTAAATCAAGGATGTCATCGGTGCCGCTCCTCGGGGTGCTTTCAGGCGCTGCGCAAGTAAGGAATGGCCGTGCTCCCTTCTCAAGCGACGGCAATTCAAGTTTGACGGTCAGTTGCTCTGCCCAAAGCGGGCGGAGTGTACTGGCATTGGCTCCCGGCTTCCAAGGTCACTTGCCATTGCCGGGCGGGTGCCAAGAGCACGTTAGGCTTTACCCTGCTTGCCTTTATGACGCCGCTTGACCTTGCCGGCGCGATCCCGTCAACCTAAGCTACCGCTCCATTTGCCAGATGCCGATGACTGGATAGACCGTGAAACTGCCAGCCGGATTGCAGGGATGCCACAAACGGAACCCGCCATCGCCCCGCCGCGGGAAGCAATGGTCAACGCGATGCTCGAACCGCGCCCCGATCGGCGCGCATGGCCGCGCATGGCCTGGCGGTCCGTGGCACTCGTGTTGGTGTGCCTGCTGCCCCGAGCCGGCGTCGCGTTAAAACAGAACGTCATCTGCCGCGACGGAGTCTACTACCTGCAATTGGCCGAGGCCTTGGAACAAAGCGACTGGACGCGCGGGTTTCAGACGCTCGGTTTGAACGTCTATCCCACGCTGCTGGCGACATTCGACGCCTGGGGCCTCGACGCGCCGACTGCCGGCAAATGGTGGGGCGTGGCGATCGCCAGCTTCACGGTACTACCGCTATTTGGTTGGGTGCGTCGATTATTCAACGACCGCGTCGCCTGGACGGTCGCCATACTGTATGCCGCGCATCCCAAGCTGATCGAGTGGAGCCCCGAGCTGGTGCGCGATCCGACGTTCTGGTTCCTATGGACCGCGTCGATCTATGGCCTCGTCCGCGCCGTGATCGAAGTTCGACTCGGCTGGTTCCTACTGGCCGGCGCCGCGACCGCGTTAACGGTTCACACCCGCTTCGAAGGTTGGCTGCTCTATTTGCCGTGGGTCGGCTGGACCTGGTATCGCGCGCGGCATTTGCTGGCGGAGCGTTGGGCGCTCTCGCGTGGTGCGATGGCTGGCGTCTTGGTCTATCCCGCGCTCTTGTTGCTCGTGAACGTCACCTGGCTGCACGATTGCCCCAATTGGCAACTCGGCAGTTTTCAGCGATTGCAATACGTCCGTTGGTGGTGGCAAGGGAGCGCGCCGGGAACCGCACAGCTCGCGCCGCGCGACCGAATTGACACTGGGTGGCTGGGGACAAATGTACTCATTCGCCCCCAGATCTCTCGCGCTGGAGGCGAGCGAGTACGCTCGACCTCAGCCACCCACGTTTTTCAAGTCGCGTCGACCGCTCGCCCTGCGTTGCGGCGCGTCGCGCATCAAAGTTTGGTTCCCGCCACGGCCGAACGCGCGACGTCCCGGCAGTTCACGTTCGAGTATCTCGACGCGCTGCGGCGGGGTTTCCATCTCAGCCACGGTTTACTGGCAGCCTGGGGGATCTGGCGTTATCGACGTCTCTGGGCGCGGCCGGATTACCATGCACTGCTCGTTCCGGCCATCGCCATCTTTGCCGCGATTTGGATTCATTTCTGGTATGCCGGCGCCACGAGCAGCCGCTACGTGCTGACCGTGCTGCTGGTGGCGCTGCCATGGACGGCGCTCGGACTACTAGCCCTTTTGACGATTGCCACCGCGCAACTCAAAGCGCTCCGCCCCAACTGGAATGTTGCGCCCCGCGGCGCCTTGGCCGCTGCAATGTCCATTTGCTTCGTAACCGGCGCGGCGCGGGCGATCTCCAGCCGCGATTTGGGGACGGTGCGGGAAGCGGCGCTCGGCCAGTGGCTTGGCGATACGCTGGGTGCGGAGACGCCGGTCGCATTGGCCAAGACCATGCCCCTCTGCGCGTACTACGCCGGTCCGGCGCAACACGTCACCTGGCTAGATACGCACGACACGGCCTGGCCCGCGATGCTCCAGAATCAGGCGCTCGCCGTGGCGATTGTCGAAGCGCACGTCTGGCACGACGAATGTGCCCGTGCGTTAAACGCCGATTGGGCGCGCTTGGAAGCGAGTGATCTGCCGGCAGAGTGCCGGCCAGGAAAGTTTATTGTGTTGGTGCGTCGCACTGCCCTGAGCGCCAACTCGGCGACGGGCGCGGCGCGGACCTCGCGAGACGACGCAGCGATGCGCTTCAGAAAGGCCCCGGTAGGAAGATGATGCTGCTCGCGGGGGTCTTTGGCGTCGCCCTCCTAACCGCCGTGCTACTGACGCCCGTCGTCCGTTGGGGAGCGATTCGCACCGGCGTCGTCGACCATTCCGACGGCAAACGCAAGCTCCACGTCGCCCCGGCCCCGCTGTTGGGCGGCGTGGCCGTATATCTCGCCATTCTCGCCGGAGTGTTCGCCGCGGATCAACTGCATGGCGCTATCGCCGGCCTTGGCTGGTGGTTGGTCAGCGCGGGTTTGATCTGCGTGGTCGGCTGGTGCGACGATTTGTGGAAGTTATCGCCGCGCTGGAAGATCGTGGGACAAACCCTCGCGGCGCTGCCGGTCGTCGCCACGCAATGGCAGGCCGCCGCGGTGCAACTTGCCGGGGAACGTATCGAGCTCGGTTGGTGGGGCGCGCCGCTGCTGCTGGTTTGGTTGTTGGCCTGCATCAACGCCTTGAATTTTGTCGACGGCATCGACGGGCTGGCCACGTCCTGCGGCCTGGTCGCAGCCGCGTTCTTGGCGACGATCGCCGAAAGCCACGGTGATCAACCAACAATGCTGGCGGCGATCGCGCTATGCGGCGCGCTCGCCGGCTTCCTGGCATTTAACCTGGCCCCCGCGAGAATCTTCTTGGGCGATGCCGGCAGCATGTTGATCGGGCTCTCGCTCGCGGTGCTGTCGCTGGAAGCCTTCCGCAACGAAACGGGCGCGGCCGAGCCGGCGTCGATGTGCTTGCTGCTGGCCATTCCGCTCTTGGACCTGACGCTCGCCGTGGTTCGCCGCGTGTTGTCCGGACGACCGTTCTGGCAGGCCGATCGCTTTCACATGCATCACCGACTCCTGGAGCGCGGCTGCAGCGTGCATGAAACCACGTCGCTGCTGGCGGGCCTGGGCGTGTTGACGGGCGTGGGTGCGGCGACCATTGCCGCCACCGGTTCCGCCTGGCCGACGTGGTTGCTCGCCGGCGTCGCGTTGACACTGCTGGTCCGCGGGCGCTATCTCGCGCATCACGAGTGGCGCCTCGTCCAGCGCTTAATCGCGCGTGGGCTCGTCACCGCCGCCGCGCGCATTGGCGAGCAGAGCCTGGGCCGCGAACTGCCGAGCTACGAGGAACTCGCGGCCGCGCACGACGACGAGGTCTGGGAGCGCCTCTGCGGCGTGGTAGACGCGTGCGCCCTCGCGAACCTGGAAGTCACCGCTGGCAGGAACCAAACGCGCTGCTGGAGCGACCGCTGCGGCATTGCTTCCCAAGTCGTGCCGCTGGACTCGCACTGGGGCCTGCAACTGGACTTTCAAGGCGCCGACGCCGGCTGGTGTCACATGGAACTGCAGTTCGGGGCCCAAGCGGCTGCGCGCCCCTGGCAGTGGTTGGAAACCATGGCCGCGCTCCATCACTTCGGCCGCTACTGGGCGCACTATCCCGACCGAACTGGCGCCGGCGTAGTATCATTCAGCCCCGCGCCGCGCAAGGCCGCGTAGGGTGGTGGAATGTCGCATGTCGAAGCTCGAATGTCGCATCAAATCCGAATGACGAAGGTCGAATGAGACGTTCGTCATTCCCAGCCTTTTAGTTCCACGCGCACGATCTCTCGTTTCCATTCGGGTTCGTGGATGGCCCAGGCTTGGACGTCTTCTTGAGCGTCTGAATCGCAGGCGGACTCGCCAGTCACGTGCGCCGCTTGGCGGCCATCTCGCTGCAGCGGACTCGGCGGCGGGAGCCTGCCCGGCAGATTGCTCTTGCGCCACGTAAGTCGATCGTGGTCGTAGACGGCGATGATAATCGGTATTGCGCCTTCCAACATCCGCCGCGCGATCAACTCATGGCTCGCCGTGGCATACAAGCACTTGAGCGATATCAAATCCCAACCGGCGCGCCGTGCGTCGGCGAAGAACCAGGTAGCCGGCAAGAGCATTCGGCCGGCGAGCAAATTGGCGAGCTGTTCACGACCATGCGGCGGCAATTCATCGGCGCGGATGCCGAGCCGACGGCAAGCTTCTGACGCCAGATGTTCGCCGATCTCATGCGCCACCGACCACTGCTGCCGCTCGGCGCGCGGCTCGGGCGCCAAGAGAATCGACGTCTTGGAATGACCGCGTTGGTAGTTCAATCGCACCAGCCGTGCGCGATGAGCCACCGACGCGTCCCGCGCCACGATCAGCCCCAGCGATGACGCGAGTGCGAAAGCGTCGACGGGAGGCGCATGAATCACCGCCAGAGCAAGGTGCTCTACAACGAGCTCTTCGAGAAGCGTATTCAGTTGCTCCGGCGGAATCTCAGGCAACATCTTGTGCCTCATTGATTTGCATTGTGTACGCCTGTATACTAATCGCCGCGCGGCCAATTGCAAGATGTCGCTTCGCGATTTCTTCCGAGACGTGCAAAACCGCGCCTCGCGGTTTATAAATAGCCCGTCTCGGTTTTCGGCGGCTCGTTTCAGGAAATGGCGTCATGCGTTCGTTGGTCCACTCTCGTTTCAGGTCGCTCACGTTGTACTCCGCCATCCTCTTCGCGTGCTGCAGCCCGCCGGGTCTTGTCCATGCCGCCGACGAGACGTTCATGTTGCATGCCCGGTCGCAGGTCGAAACGTCCGCTGGCTCAGGACGCTATCACGCGCTCACTAAGGAAGTCCGCTGGGAGCCAACCAAAACGGCCGTCATCGTCTGCGATATGTGGAACCAGCACTGGTGCCGCGGCGCGACGGAACGCGTCGGCCAAATGGCGCCGCGGATGAATCAGGTGCTCCGCGCGGCGCGTGATCTCGGCGCGCTCATCATTCATTGTCCCAGCGACACGATGAAGTTCTACGAAAATCATCCGCAGCGCCGCGTGGCAACCCAGGCGAAACCGGTCGAAGGGCGCGTCAAGCTCGAACCGTGGCGATCGCTCAATTTGGATCACGAGCCGGCGCTGCCGATCGACGACGCCGACGGCGGCTGCGATTGCGATCCGCATTGTCCGCAGGGCAGCCCTTGGCGGCATCAAATCGACACGCTGGAAATCATGCCCAAGGACGCGATCACCGATAGCGCCGAAGCCTACTACCTGCTCGAAGAACGTGGCATCGACAACGTGATTCTCGTTGGCGTGCATACCAACATGTGCGTGTTGGGCCGCCCCTTCTCGATCCGGCAGATGGTCAGCCTCGGCAAGAACGTCGTCCTGATGCGCGACATGACCGACACGATGTATTGCTCCGGCAGCGCACCGTTCGTGAATCACTTCACCGGCACCGACCTGGTCGTCGGTCACATCGAACGCTACTGGTGCCCGACGGTGACGAGCGCCGACTTGCTCGGGGGCAAGGAATTCCGTTTCCCGGCGGATCATCGCCCAACCGTGGCAATGTTGATCGGCGAAGACGAATACCAAACCGAGCGCACCTTGCCCGAGTTCGCGCTCGCCAAGCTAGGGCGCGATTACCGCACGCGATTTATCTTCGCCTCCGACACGGACAAGAACGACTTTCCCGGCATCGAAGCGATTGACGATGCGGACGTGTTGCTCGTCAGCGTGCGGCGTCGTCTACTTACTGAATCACAACTCGCCCATGTGCGCAACTTCGTCGCCGCCGGCAAGCCAATCGTCGGCATTCGCACGGCGAGCCACGCCTTCTCTATGCGCGAAGGCGATGTGCCCGCCGGCCACGAAGCCTGGCCGGAGTTTGACGCCGAAGTCCTCGGCGGCCACTACACGAATCATCACGGCAACCATCCGCCCGACGGCCCCAAATCGTTTGTGCAAATCGTCCCCGAAGCGGCCAACAGCCCGATCCTGCAAGGTTTCACGCCCGGTGAGCAGATCGTGCCGTCCTGGCTCTACATGACCTCGCCGCTCGCCACCGGCGCACAAGTCCTGTTGACCGGCCGCGTGGAAGGCGTCGAACAACCAGAACCCGTCGCCTGGACCTATGTTCCCGCCACCGGCAACCGCGTCTTCTACACCTCGCTGGGCCATCCGGAGGAGTTCAAGTCGCCGGAATTCCGCAGGCTGCTGGCGAATGGGATTTACTGGGCGGCGGGGAAGGAGAATGAGGGGGAGGAGTAAAGGAGTATAGGAGGCCGCTTCGCTCAGTTTCGCGAATATTCGCGATCTTCGCGGTTAGCCCCTTCGTTATTCAGTCATTCGGATTTTATTTGTCATTCGAGCTTCGAAATTCGTCATTCCCCGCCCTCCCACAGCGTTTCGGCTCGCCCTAAAATACGGTGACACGTTTTCCCTCACCCGTTACCGGCTTCCGATGCCTAAGCGATTTGACGATCTTGGGATTCACTTCCAATTCCCGGACAACTGGGAGCTCGACGTCGAAGAGACGCCCGAGGGACATGCGTCGGTGAGCGTGATGAGCCCGGCCGGCGCGTTTTGGACCATCATGATCCATCCGCGCTTTCTGGCGCCGGCTGGCCTGGCGGATTCCGCGCTCAAGGCCCTGCGGGTCGAGTACCCCGACTCCGACGTGATTCCGGCTGAGGAAACTATCTGTGGGTACGAAATGGAAGGCTTCGACCTGAACTTCTTCTATCTCGACCTGACGAGCACGGCCGTGATCCGCGCGTTCCGCGCGCCCGACGCCACGTATCTCATCCACTGCCAGGCGGAAGACCGGGAGTACGAACAACTCCAACGCGTCTTCCAGGCAATCACCGCGAGCCTGTTCCTGGTGAATCACCCCGCGTGATGTCGACGCGGCTTTCTTACATTAGCCCGTAGCGCCAGCGAGGGAGACAGGACGCCGCGGAATGATACTGGACGGAACTCTCAACGGCTTCGCCTCATTCCCGCTTGAAACGCGATACGGTTGAGAGTTCGTACCCGTGCTATTTAGCAACGTCAACTCTCCCTCGCTGGCGCTACGGGCTAGTGTTGGGGCCAGTCGTACGCCCGTGCGCTACTTCGTTTCCGTCGCGGCGCGTTGCGTCAGTTCTTCGACTTTGCCGAGCGTGGCGGCGGGGTCTTTCTCCGCGGTGGCGACGCAGCCTTCGCAGCAGAGATAAACGTCCTTGCCGTCGAGCGTCACCTTGTGTGGCATGCCCATCGAGCCGAGCAGGTTGTCGTGACCATCCATGGCGGCCACCGGGCACCACTTTTGCGCTAGCGCAGCGGCCTGTTCCGCCTCCGGCAACTCTTTGATCGCTTTCGTGACTTCATCGACGGGTTCCGCAGACGCCGATTCGGCCGTGGTCGCGGTTCCGCTCGTCGCGGTGTCAGCGGCCGTCGGCGCCGCCGGCTTGGCGCATCCGGCGAACAGCAAACCGGAAACCAATGCCGACGACCAGAGGCAGGAACGTGAGGTCATTATGTAGGCTCCCAAAATTGGTTGTTGAAATAGTGCGCCGGGGAAATCTGCGCAAAGTCCAAATGGCTTCCGACGCACCGACCGCCTGAGTTTCGCGGCGATCCCCCTGCCGGACTATCACAGCCGATCCGCCCCGCAGCGTCAAGTATGTCGCGATCGTTCCGGTCCGCGGCGCTGCCGGCCTTGCGTCCGTTATTTTTAGCAAAGTCCGCCACGTCAGCACCCGAATTGCTAGGAAACGTGTCGCGTGCGCGCGTGGCTGCGCGCTGTTAGTCCAGGGGAGTTGCACAATGTACGAATCGTTTTTTGGCCTTCGCGAGCGTCCTTTCGCCGCCGCGCCCAAGACCGAACGCTATTTCCCGGCCGGATCGATCGAGAACGCCCGTCGCACCATCGAACGCTGCGTCGATCGCGCCGAGGGGATCGCCATGTTGATCGGCCCCCCCGGCTCGGGGAAGTCGCTCGTGGCGCACCTGCTGGCCAAGCGTTTCCAGGCGTCGCTGTCGATCGTCCACCTGCAAAACGGCCGCTTTCGCAACTGCAAGGCGCTGCTGCAAACCATCCTGTTCGAACTGCGGCTGCCGTACCGCGACATGGAATCCGGCGAGTTGCGGCTCGCGCTGTTGGACTACTTGCGCACGCCCGATCGTTGCCCGCAGGGTCTGCTGCTCGTGGTCGACGAGGCGCATTCGTTGTCGCTCGCGCAGCTCGAAGAGCTGCACACCCTGTCGTTGCCAGTCGGCAACGGGCAACCGCGATTGCGTTTGGTGCTGATCGGTTCCGGCGGCCTCGAAGAAAAGCTCACGCACCCGCGGCTTGATTCGTTCAGCCAGCGGATCGTCGCGCGTTGTTACCTGGACGCGTTGACGCTCGAGGAAACGCAAGCCTTCGTCCGCGCCCAAGTCGCTTCCGTCGGCGGGTCGCTGAACTTGTTCCCCGTCGAGGCGATCAACAGCCTGCATCACGCGACGGACGGCATCCCGCGGTTGATCAATCAGGTTTGCGATCACGCACTGGTGCTGGCCTTTGCGGGCGGCAAGCGGAAGCTCGACGCCCGCACCATCGAGGAAGCCTGGGCCGATTTGCAGCAATTGCCCAGCCCGTGGACTGACGGCCGTCGCGCAGCGGAGGGCGATCCGTCGCTGCCCGCGCCGACGATCATCGAGGTCGGCCGCTTGGACGAAGGGGAAGTCGCCGCCTACGACGAGCCGGAAGACGAAGTCGAACGGCCGGCGATTCATGCCTGGTACGGCGACCTGGAACAAGACGAGCCGGCCGAAACGCTCTCCACGTTGGAGCATCATCTGCAAACGCTGGAGCAGGACTACCAGCCAGCCGCCGCTACGGCCCAGTTCGTGGGCGGCGGGACGACGTTGGAAAATCCGTTCGCCGAGATGTTCGCTGAAGAGGAGGTGGTGATCGATCGCTTCGCGTCGCTCGACGAGCTCGGCTTCCGTCCCGAGCAGATGGTCACAACGGCCATGAGCGGCGAGTTGTCGCGGTTGTTGCAACCGTATGATCGTGGCACGCCGGCGCGCGAGTTCCACGTCATCCGCCCGGCGAGCGAATCGGCTGTCGCGACAACGGCGCCCGCTACGACAGCGACAGCCGTTGCCGAAGCTCCGTCGTCAAGCGATCCCGTACAGCCGGAGGAGCCGGACATGATTGTGCTGGAAGACAACCCCGAGGAACTCGTCCAGACGATTCACCCCATCGTGAAACGACAGGAGTATCGCCAACTCTTCGCCAAACTCCGCCGCGGTTAAAGAATCGTCCTTCCCACGTGCGTATCGCATCCAACATCTGACTTCTGGCTCCACGGCACATGAGCCGCATCCTCAAGGCACTCGCGACCATCGAATCCAAGGGGGCGACGCTCACGCTCCCACGGGAAGCGTTGCCGCAGCGCCCAAAGCGCCGAGAGGACGGGCCGCGCGCGGAACTGACGCTCGCGTCGTTGGAAGCGTATCTGCAAGCGGCGCTGGCGGCCGACGCGCCGGCGACCTTCGGCGGCGAAGTGACCGACACCGTGGCGCTCTGCTGCGCGCCTGGACTGGCCGGTCCCTGGATTGAGCCGGTTGCGTCGATTGATCTGTACTTCGAGCCCATCGATGCTTCGAGCATCAGTTGGGCGGCGCGCGATTCCGGTCCGCGCCCGTCGGCAGCGCTCGTCGATCGTGAGCTCGAATGCGAGCCGCTCGCAGAATCGGTGGTCGAGGAATCACTCGACTCCGACTTGCTCCGCTCGCAAGACTTTCTGCTGATGCCTGCGGAGGACGTCGTCTCGCATTCGGCGATCGAGTTGCTGGATTGGGACGTGGCCTACGAGAACCTCGCACCGCCAGTTCCAGAACCGATCGAAGTGGAAGCGGTTGCGGACTTCGTCGTTGAGTTGGTCGACGATGTTGCCCCGATCGACCTCGACGCGTTCCGTCTCGATGCGACGGAAGACTTGAGCGCGTGGACCGACAGCACCGAAGCATTTCCCGCGGCGGCCGAGAGTATCGCCACAGCCGCGCCGAGCGACTTGCCTGGCTGGCCAGATGATTTGCCGGAAGTGGCCGTCGTCGTCGAAGTCGAGACGGAAGTCGACCTCGATACGATCTATCTTGACGTTCGGCCGGACGACCACGGTTGGCTCGCGGAGTTCGAGTCGCTGCCCGCGGAGCCGCAAAGTCAGCTCGCGGTGGAGTGCCCGGACTGGGCCACGGTCGATGCGGCGTCGCTAGCGCTCGCCTTGCGACCCGAGGAAGTCGTTGTCATTGAAGTCGACGAAACGCCGCCGGCGCGCGTGATCGAACCGCCGCCGGTGCTGCGCCGTTGCGCGACATCGCGCGACCTACTGCCGCTCGACGAAGCCTGGCACGAATGCCGGGAGATCGCCAACAGTTTGCTCGATCCCTGGAACGGCGCTGCCGCAGCGTGGCTGTTCGTGGAGTTGGGCGCCGATGCGCGCCACACGCCGATCGTCGCCCCACTGGCGGCCATGGTCGCCGAATCGATCTCGGGGCGCGTGCTGCTCGTCGATGCCGATTGCCGATACGCGCACGATCTGCAAGCGCTGCGCGACGTGCCGCCGCTTGGCTTCGCCGATATCGTGCGCCGTCCGGCGTCGTGGCCGAACTACGTGCATCACTCCGCCGTGAGTCGGCTCGATCTGATTCCATCCGGCCAGCGCGACGCCGCCATCGATGTGTCGAACGACGAATTCGCCGCCGAAGCGTGGCTCACAAATCTTCGCCGCGCGTACGACCTGACGCTGCTTCACGCCACCTGGCCGTCCGCCGGGGCGCTGGCCCAACTCGCCGCCGCGGCGACGGCCACGTTTCTGGTCGCCCGGCTGGGGAATCTCGATGAGACCACGGCTCAGGTGGCCATGGCGCAGCTCAAGGCCTGGGGCGCGCGGGTCGAAGGCTGCATCGTCACGGAGTGATTTCCACGGCCGTTCGTCGGGCAAGCCGGCCCATTCGCGGGCGGGCAGGCTGACCTATAATTGTTGTCGCCAGCTTGGTTTCGCCCCACGTCAACACCGTCACGACTTGCTCGCTTATGCCTCGCACCACACTTGTTACCGGCGGCGCCGGATTCATTGGTTCGCACCTGGTCGAAGCGTGCGTCGAACGGGGCGATCGCGTGCGGGTGCTTGATAACCTGTGCACGGGAAAGCGGGAGAATCTCGGCCCGTGGGCCGACCGCATCGAGTTCATCGAGGCGGACGTCACCGACGCCGCGGCGCTCGCGCGGGCCGTGGCGGGCGTCGATACGATCTTCCATGAAGCCGCGCTGGCTAGCGTGCCGTTGAGCGTGGAGCGGCCGCTCGATACCAACGCCGCGTGCGTGACCGGAACTTTGGCGCTGTTGCATGCCGCCCGGACCGCCGGCGTGCGGCGCGTGGTGTATGCCGGGTCCAGCAGCGCGTATGGCGACCAGCCAACCTCCTCGAAGCGCGAGACCGATAAGCTGGCGCCGATCTCGCCGTACGGCGCGGCGAAGTTGGCCGGCGAGATGTATTGCCAAGCCTATGCGGCGCTGGGCGGTTTGGAAACCGTCACAGTGCGCTACTTCAACGTGTTCGGTCCGCGCCAGGATCCGCACAGTCAATACTCGGCGGTGATCCCACTATTCATCACGGCTATGATCGCCGGCCAGGCGCCGGTGATTTACGGCGACGGCCGGCAATCACGCGACTTCACATTTGTGAAGGACGTCGTGCATGGCAACCTGTTGGCCGCCGACGCGCCGGGCGTGTCTGGACGCGCGTTCAACATTGCCAGCGGCGGCAGCGTCGATCTCTTGCAGTTGATCCGCGGGCTAAACGAGTTTCTTAAGCTCGACATTCAACCGGTTCATCAACCGCCGCGCGCCGGCGACGTGCGCACCAGCCAGGCGGACATCACGCAAGCCCTGCTGCACCTGGGTTACGATCCGCAATTCACCTTTGAAGAAGGTTTGCGCCGTTCGATAGAGTTCTATCTTGCCCAGACGAAGCGTTAGTTCGCCGGTATTCCAGAAGGTTGCAAGGCGATCAAATCAACTCTTCGATCACCTGCGCCGCGTCCGGCAAGAGTCCGACAGGGCGGTTCGTCTTGTCGGTGACGATCGTGTGCGGGTCAATGCCCATGGCGTGGTAGAGCGTGGCCAGCACGTCGAGATAGTGCACAGGGCGCGCAGCCGCTTCCGCGCCGAGCTTGTCCGTCGAACCGATCACCTGGCCGGTGCGCAATCCGCCGCCAGCCAGGAGCGCGCCGTTGACGCGGGCCCAATGGTCGCGTCCGGCGTCCTTATTGATTTTCGGCGTGCGGCCGAACTCGCCCCACACGATCACCGTGACGTCTCGGTCGAGCCCGCGCTGGTGTAAGTCGTCGACGAGGGCGGAAATCCCCTGGTCGAACTGCGGCAGGTTGCCCTTCAAATGGCCGAAGTTGTTGCCGTGCGTGTCCCAGAAGCCATAGGCCACGGTCACGCAGCGCACGCCGGTCTCCACCAAGCGCCGCGCCATGAGCAGGTGATCGTTGAACAGTGGAGCGCCGTCGCCTTGATGCTTCGATGAACCGCGCCCGTAGCGATCACGCACGGCGGGATCTTCCTTTTCGAGATCGAGCGAGTTGACAAGCTTGTTCGAGGTGAGCACATCGAACGCGCGTTGATACTGCGCGCCAAGTCGATCGACTTCCAGGCCTTCCACTTGCCGGCGGAAGTGATCGACAGAATCGCGCAGTGCGCGGCGTCCTTCTAACTGGCTTTCGCTGATTCGCATCAGCTTCATGTTTTCCAGGCCTTCGCCGTCGGCCTTCACACCGCCGGCGGACTGGCCAAGTATGCCGAAGCCGGGGCTGTTGTAGGGACGGTGCTGCATCGTCGGGAAGAGGTCGACAAACGGCGGCACCACCGGGTCAATGGCGCCCTGGAGCTTCGCGACGACGCTGCCGAAGTTTGGCTTGCCTTCGCGTTGAGCCTGGTCCATTGGGAATCCGGTCAAGTTTTGAAAGCTGCTATGCTCATCGCGCAGGCCGACGATGGAGCGCACGAGTGCCAGCTTGTCAGTCATGGCGGCCAGTCGCGGTAACAGTTCGCAAATCTGGATGCCCGGCACGTTCGTGTCGATCGGCCGGAACTCGCCGCGAATGCCTTCCGGAGCGTCCGGCTTGAGATCGAACGAATCTTGATGCGCGAGCCCGCCCGACAGATAGACCATGATCACCGACTTGTGCGATCGCGCGACGCGTCCAGCGTCCTCAGCGGCGAAGAGTCGCGGCAACGAGAGTCCGCCGATCGCCAACGAGCCGATCTGCAAGAATGAGCGGCGCGAGACGCCATCGCAGTAACGTGCCTGCGAACGAAGCGGCGAAGGCATGAGTTGTCTCCAGGTCGAGGCTACCGACCATACTATAGCGAAACGGTAGCTGATTCGGCAACTCGACGGAATTCGCAGGACCGCGGCATCAGCGTGCGCGCTCGCGAGCGAGTGCCCGGCCCATGCGCCGCCGCTAACTGATGATTTCGCGGATGACCTGTCGCGGTTCGACTCCGGTGAGACGGAAGTCGAGTCCTTGGCGACTGAATGTCAGGCGCTCGTGGTCGAAGCCGAGGCAGTGCAACAGCGTGGCGTGGACATCCTGCACGTGGACCGGATGCTCCACCGGATGGAAGCCGAAATCGTCCGTCACGCCATGCGATACGCCCGGTTTGACGCCGCCGCCGGCGAGCCACATCGAAAAAGCTTGCGGATGGTGGTCGCGGCCCAGTTTGCGGCCGAGCGCGGGGTTGGATTCGACCATCGGCGTGCGGCCGAATTCTCCGCCCCAAATCACCAGCGTGTCCTCCAGCATTCCGCGGCGTTTCAAATCAAGCAGCAAGGCCGCGCTGGCCTGATCGGTGGCGAGGCAATTACTGCGGACATTGCCTTCGACGTCGCTATGGGCGTCCCACCCTTCGTGATAGATTGTGACGCAACGCACGCCGCGTTCGATCATTCGCCGCGCCAGCACGCAAGCGCGGGCGAAGGACGGCTTTTCCGGATCACAACCGTAGAGGTTCAGCGTCTCCTGAGTTTCACTGCGCAGATCACTCAACTCCGGTGCGGAGATTTGCAATCGCATCGCCATCTCGAATGCCGCGATGCGGGTGGAAATCTCCGTGTCGCCGGTCGCGGCGAATTGCCGCTGGTTAAAGCGGTTCACCAGGTCGACCGTGTCGCGTTGCAGTCGCGCATCGACGCCGGCGGGACTGGCGACGTCCAGGATTGCGTCCCCCTGCGTCCGAAAACGGACGCCGGCGTAGGTGGTCGGCAGGAATCCGCTGGACCAGAGCGCCGCGCCACCGCTGAGCCCGCTGCCGGTGCTCATCACGACGTAGGCGGGAAGTTCCTCGGTTTCGGCGCCGAGGCCGTATAAAACCCAGGAGCCGATCGAAGGACGCCCCGGTTGTTGAAAACCGGTGCTCAGAAATGTCTGCGCCGGAGCGTGATTGAATTGATCGGTATGCACGGTGCGCAAAATCGCCAGTTCGTCGACGACTTTCGACAGATGCGGCAAGGCGGACGAGATTTCCGCACCGCAACTACCGTGTTGCGCGAAGGGGAATCGCGGCCCGAGCACTGCCGCATCGGAGCGAATGAACGCGTAGCGTTGGCCGCCGATGATCGACTCCGGCAACGACTGGCCTTCGTACTTCGTCAACAATGGCTTGTGATCGAACAATTCTAGTTGGCTCGGTGCGCCCCCCATGAAGAGATGTATGACGCGTTTGGCTTTGCCGGGAAAATGCGAGGCACGTGGCGCGAGCGGCCCCGCCCCACTGGCGGGCCTCGTGGACTGCGCGAGCAGTCCCGCCAAGGCGATCTTGCCGAGGCCGACGCCGCAATCGCGCAAGAAATAGCGACGATTGATCGTGATATCGTGGGCGTTTGGCGCAGGCATCGATCAGTTCCTCGTAATCGCTTCATCGAGACAGAGCAGAACGCGCGCCAGCGTCGTCCAGACCGCTTGTTCGACGATTTGTTCGTGAGCCACGCCTTCAAGTTGTCCGCCGGCGATTTGCGCAGCATCTAGTTCGCCCTCCGCGAACCGTTGGCGCTGCGCGGCAAGGAATGCGGCGAGGTCGTTTCGTTCGGCGTCTGTCGGCGGCCGGGAGACTACGCGGCGCATCGCTTCACCAATGCGAACGTCGTCGGATTGGTGACGCTCGGCTAACACGCGTCCGAGATTTTGGGCCGCCTCTTGAAAGATCACGTCGTTGAGCAGCGCCAACGCCTGGAGCGGCGTGTTCGAAACATCGCGGCGCGCCGTACAGGCGGTTCCGTTCGTGGCGTCAAAGGTTTGAAACACCGCGAAGGGGGCGGTGCGCTTGATCAACGTGTAGATGCCGCGACGGTAGCGATCCTCGCCGGTGCTGGCGGTCCAAGACGGATTTCCATAAGCCACTTCCGTCACGCCTACAGGTTGCGGCGGTCGTACGCCGGGCCCGCCCAGCTTGGCGCTCAGCAGTCCGCTCGCGCGCAAAGCGGCGTCATGGATCAACTCCGCGTCGAGGCGCTTGCGCGCCGCGCGCGTCAGGTACGTATTCAACGGATCCGCCGCTAAGGATTCAGCAGAGACCTGCGAAGTTTGTCGGTACGTACTGCTCGTCACCAACAACCGATGGAGTCCTTTGAGCGACCAGCCTTTTTCGACAAACTCCACTGCGAGCCAATCCAGCAACGCCGGATCGGTCGGCGGCGCACCTTGAACGCCAAAGTCCTCGGTCGTGGGAACGATACCCACGCCGAACAACGCCGCCCAATGGCGATTGACGGTGACGCGTGCGGTGAGCGGATGATTCGGCGACGTCAACCAACGGGCCAATCCGAGGCGATTGCGCGGTTGATCATCAGGAAACGGCGGCAAACTGAGCGGCGTGCCGGGTGCGACTTCGGCGCTGGCGCGTAGATACTCGCCGCGCGCATAAAGGTGCGTCGTACGCCCTTTTCCTTCGGGGCGCTCACGAAGCACTAAGGTATGCGACGCAGGAGGTCGTTTGAGTAGCTCGCGAATTTCTTGGGCTTGCTTGGCTAACTCCGGCGCAGCGAGCAGGAATTCACGTTGCAGCCGTTCACGGTTGCTGGATGTCAGCGTGTCGTCCGGTTGAAGTAGTAAGGCTTCCACGTCGGCCGGCAGATCCATCGCGACGGCGTGGGGCGACGAAGTTACGGAGATGCGGAACCGTCCCAGCGAGCTGGCGAAATGGCGGCCGAAGTGGAGCGCGACCTGCAATTCCGCCGCATCCTGCAAGGGTTCCGCCAACGTAAAGACCGCGGTGTGACGTTCGCCGATGCGCCCATAGATCGCCCAACCGGTTTGGAAATCGCCGTCCACGGCCAAGTCGGCAGTCACCGGATTCTCACCGAATTGATTGCCGGAGAAACTCTGCGACGCGCCGGAGAACTTGACCGGCTGCCCGTTGGCCACGACCTGCAACTCGCTGAGAAAAAAATCGCCGCGGGTTCCTTCATAGTACGTCAACCCAGGACCGTTCCCGGGCAGGCGCTCGTCCGGCAAGGCTTCAATGCGAATCGCCGTCGCGCCGCGCAGGTCGCCGCGCAATCGCAGTTGATAGGTGTCGTGTTTGGTGATGTCGCCGGAGACGAAGATCGAATCGTCGTCCTCCAACTGCAGGAGCGGCTCGTTGGACGAATATTCGACGGGCTCCAACGATCGCCAGGCGACCACGCGTTCGCGCTGCTCCTGCAACCAAACCGCAAAACGATCGGCTACCAAGGTTTCTCGCCGCTGTCGTTGCGCGTCCAGGTCGTTGGTTGCATCGTCCGACAGCGGCCAAGCGGCTGGTAGCACGCTCAAAAGCTGCTCGGCGTTGGCGAGATTCGCGGCGTAACTCGCTTCGGCCGCTTCATCTCCCAGCGGCAGTTCCACGTCGTCCGCGTTGTTGAGCAACGCCATTACGCCGTAGTATTCCGATTGCGCAATCGGATCGTATTTATGGTGATGGCACTGGCAACATTGCAATGTTAGGCCCAGCCACGTTGTGCCGGTCGTCGCGACGCGGTCGCAAAGGGCATAGAAGCGAAACTCCAGTGGGTCGATGCCCCCTTCTTCGTTCAACAACGTGTTGCGATGAAACCCGGTGGCTACTTGTTGAGCGCGGGTCGCCTCCGGAAGCAGGTCGCCGGCCAACTGCTCGACCGTAAATTGATCGAAAGGCAGATCGCGATTGATCGCCGCGATCACCCAATCGCGATACGCCCAGATCTGTCGCTCGCGATCCTTCTCATAACCGTTCGTATCGGCATAGCGCGCGAGATCCAGCCACGCGCGCGCCCAGCGTTCACCATAGTGTGGGGAAGCAAGCAGGCGATCGACTAGCCGCGAATAGGCGTCGTCGAGCGATGAAAACGCCGCGTCCGCAAGGAACGCGTCGACTTCTTCCGGCAATGGCGGTAGGCCAATCAGATCCAGATAGACGCGGCGCACCAGCGTCGTGGGATCGGCTGCCGTCGCTGGCGTCAGCCCGGCGGCTTCCATGCGGGCCAAAGTAAAGTGGTCGACGGGATTGCGAGGCCAGTCAGCGCGCTGCACGCTTGGCGG
>JAWXBP010000234.1 GCA_034440135.1 Planctomycetia bacterium | reverse complement strand
TATCAGTGTCTGTGCAGAATCAGACCATGCCGGTAAATCAGAGTTTCCCTAAGGCCAACAAGGATTGCTTCGACCAGGGGGCGGCGATCGCGCACACTCATACTCGCAATCCCGAAACTGGCGCCAATGTTCACGATGCGGAGCTGTTCGGCGACGCCATCCGGCGCATTCCTTCCGAGACCACGATGCTCTGCAACCCGACGACCGGCGGCGGAGGGATGATCACGCACGAGCAGCGTATCGGCATTCTCCCCGCACTCGCGAAGATGTCTAAAGGCTCGCAGCCCGAGCTCGCGGAACTGAGCGCGGGCTCCTTCAAGCTCGACATGTACGACTCTGTAGCGCAGAAGTACGCGTTCGGCAGCCTGGTCTTCAACAATTCGAACTCGGCGTTCGAGATGTTCCTTGACGTTTGCCTGCAGACCCACGTGAAGCCGGTGGTCTGCTGCTTCGAATACAGTCATCTCGACAACACTGTGCGCATGTTCAAAAAGGGCCTCATCAAGCCGCCCGTCTTTCTTGATTTCGCTTTTTGCGGTGGGAACGTCACCGGCGGCCTGACGCCGACCATGGAGAACCTGCTCGGTTTCCTGCAGCGCATTCCCCCCGACCTACCACATATCTGGGAATTGCTCACCTTCGGCGTGCACGAGTTCCCGATGGCGTTGTGGGCCGCATCTCTCGGCGGCAACATTCGCCTGGGCCTCGAGGAGTATCACTACGCAGACTTTGGTCATCCGACGACGGCGGATCTCGTCAAAGAGTTCGTGCCACTCGCCGCATCGGTTGGCCGCAAGCCCGCGACCACCGCCGAGACGCGGGAGTATCTCGGGCTCTAGATTCTCGTCAACTATCGTTTGCGACTATGCGGCTCAACACAAGAGGTCAATCGAAACCGTTACGCCAGCGTCAGCATTGCGCTTTCGGCGACCTTCATGTCCTGATGATAGTGGCCGCCGCTCACGCCGATTCCGCCGACGATGCTCTTGCCAATCGTGATGGGGTAGCCGCCGCCGTAAACGACCAGCCGTGGCGTCTTCACGATGCCGTGCAGCAGCGGCGGATCGTTCTTGATGAAATCGAACCAGCCATGGGTCGGAATCCCGAAGGACACGGCTGTGTAAGCCTTGTCCTGCGCCAGTTGCACCCCGAGCAGCGGCGCGCCGTCCATGCGGCTGAATGATTTGAGGATTCCGGACTCATCGACGATAGCGATCGCCATGGGCACACCGAGATTAAGCGCCGCCTTCTCCGCCGCCTCGATAAGGCTGCGCGCGGTTTCAACTGAGATCGAGGATTTCGATACTACTTTGCTCACATCAATCTCCTTCTGCTGCCCACAAATAATAGGACTGTACGAAGTTTACTCGGTTTTCAGCGATCGCCGCCCATGTGGAGCGAGCAGCGCTCCGACCGCGAGCGCCTGAAGCAGCAGTACTGCGCCGAAGGACCATTTGTAACCGAGTGCCGGGCGCGCTCCCTGTCCGTTGGCATCGAAGGCCTCGATGATAAGTCCCATCAGGTACTGGATGACGAACGTGCCGAGGAAGACTATAAAAGTATTAGCGCTGCCGGCACGCCCCACGTAATCGGCAGAGAAGTGCGCGGCCAGCAATGGATAGACCAGCGCAGTCACGTTGGCGATAAGACCGAATACTATCCAGAGCAAAATTCCTCCCGCGTCCACCTCGAGCAGGATCAGGCCTTGCACGGCAATGAAAATCAGGGAGCCGGCTATCATCGTCGTGAGAAGTGAGATGCCGCGCCTTAAGAGCGCCTGCGCGACCACGCCCGTCAATAGAAATCCCGCCGTCATTCCAGCCGTCAGCGCAAACAAACGCAACGTCACTTCGCGCCGATCCAAACCGTTGACCTGGCTCAGCCACGGCCCGGCCCACAGCGTCTGGATCGCAAGCGATGCGCCCATGCCGGTGATCGAGATCGGTGCCACACGCCAGAAGGTTCTGTCCCGAAGCACCATCGAAAGCCCTTCGATATAGGGCCGCCACCCCGCAGCGGTCTCGACCTTCGGCTTCTCCGGCACGACAGTCAGAATTAGGACTGCGGCGCCCATAGCGGCCGCGGCCAGCGCCCAGAAGATCACGCGCCAAGTGGAGATTTCCAGAACGTAGATCACTGGCCAGGTCGATGCGATCGCGCCCAGCCCACCTGCCGCCAAGAGCATGCCGTTGATGAGCGGGATCCTCTCCTGCGGGAACCAGGTGACCAGCGCCTTCAATCCCGCCATCAGGCCACCAGCCATGCCCGCGCCAATTAAAGCGCGCGCTACGATGAAAGCGAATTCGCTCTGCGCAACCGCAAACAGCGCGGAGCCTGCGGCGCCCACGATCAGCAACACGCCCTGCACTCTGCGCGCGCCGTAGCGGTCGAGCAGTAGCCCCATCGGCAGCTGCATCACGGCAAAACCAAGGAAGAAGGCAGCGGTAAGCATGCCGAGCGCGCCGGCGCTGAGGCCCGCGACGAGCGAAAGCTCGGAGGCGATTACCGCGTTGACCGATCTGAACAGAAAGGAAAGGAAGTACGAGACAGCGAACGGCAGGAAGACGACGAACAGCAGCCGGGTCATGGCGTAACGATCGCGGCCGCGCGGGCAGAACAGTAGTTGTGCTTACATTTCATAAATCTGTCGGACGCATTCACGCGGCTGCGGAACTGGCTCGCGCCTGTGGTTGGGTGTACTCTTTATGCTTAGCTATTTCCACAATTATCGCGCTTCGAGGAGCACATATGACCGACGGCCCTCTTGCTCCAAACATCGACCCTCCTACTCCCAACATCGACCTGTATTCTCGCAACGGTTTCCTCGGCCCTTTCGCCACAATCGTAAAGGCGAACTACGGCCCGGATTACCAGCGTGTCGTCGGAACTTACGCGCCCTATCTGCTCAATACTTCACGCGTGTCTAGCGCCAAGGCCGACGGGCGCGAACTGCCGCAAGCTCTGCTGGTCGGTCAAGGCGTATCGGTTGAGATATTCAACGCCAGTACGCCGGCCGCATTTGCGCTGCGCAATGTACTCTGCGATGAGGTTCTATACGTCTTGCGCGGCAGCGGGAGCCTCGACACCGACCTCGGCGTGCTCGCGATCACCGAAGGCGATTTCGTGATGATCCCGCGCGCGTTGAGTTATCGCGTCGCTCAGGTGCAATCGCCGTTATCCATTATTCTTATAGCGACGCGTAGCACGTTGAAGCTCGAGCCCGAAGGTTTCCCCGGCGTGCTTAACACCGACATCGATGTGCATGTGCCGCAGCCCTATTCCGATCCAGTCGGACCGCCGGGCGAATACGAGGTCGTTATCCGCCACGGCGAAAACATGACTTCGTATTTCTACGAACGCGATCCACTACGCTGCATTGCAACCGTAGGCCCGCCGCAGATCCGACGCTTCAGTATCGACAAGATGCAGGCCTGGGGCATTGAGACCGGCGGAATCATGCCTCCGCGCATCATCAACGATCCCACGTCGAACACGCTTTTCTTCTACATCGGCACGCGCCGCAGCGACCGACCCCCAATTCATCACAACGCCGACTACGACGAAATCATTGTCTACGCCAAAGGTCCGCACAGCTACGGCGCGCTAGACGAGCCCGGTCTGATCACCTGGGTTCCGCAGGGAATAGTGCATCACGGTCCGGAAGAGGACACACCCACGCCATACAAGGCATGGCTGATGGAATCACGTTCGCCGCTGACGTTGACGCTTGCCGGCCGCCAGATCGCTAAGTTGATGGAAACTTCGCTCTTCGGCACACACTCCACCGCCACATGACGCCGAGGCGAGGCGGCACGTATAGTGCCGCCTCGCCTCATGCGCCAGCGCTCGGGCCGCTCTCTCCCGGAGCCGGCCCGGGTGCGGGTTAAGCCGCTCCTTCTACGTTCGCGCTTAACTCTCTCTAGTGAACTGTAACAACTAAAACGATAGTATACTCGTGTTCATGAGCACTATCACGCTGTCGGATGCGGAACGGATGGAACTGGAGCAACGAACGGCACGTCGAGCCGGACGCGCGGACGAGGCCAGGCGCGCTCGACTGGTGCTGCTT
>JAWXBP010000233.1 GCA_034440135.1 Planctomycetia bacterium | reverse complement strand
TGAACCTCCCAAATCGTGTTCATGGAATCTTTGAGTTCCGCGAATGCGCCCGTCGCGGCAAAAAGCATCATGAAAACGCCAAACATCACGGCCGCGACGCTGGCTTCTTGGTCCGGGGCATTTTTCACCAGGATGTCGATCGCGTCGCCGCCGGCGGGACCGACGAGGAAGCTCACCTGCCGCACTACTTCGTTAAGCGCCACTTCACGACCGAAGAAGAAGCCGCCGATCGCGACCGAGATAATAACGATCGGTGTCAGCGAAAAAAGCGTGTAAAACGCAATGGCGGCCGCCATCCGGGGAACCTTATCCTGGTTCCATTCCACGAACGCCCCGCGAAACACCGGCCACACGTCTTTGCCTCGAATTCGTATCATGATGGCCTTCCCTGCGCTGGCCCGACGTTAATGCTGCGTGCCCAACCCGTGCGGCATGCAGCGAGTTGCCGACGCTTGGAGCACGCCGCTGAGAGGATCGAGTTTACTGTGGAGGAGGTTGCGCCATTCACGGAGCCATGCAACCGTTGTTACGCGAGACCGTCAAGCTAGGAGTTGAGAATGCCATTGAGCACGATATGCTTATTCAGTGTGGCGGCGGGAAACGGCGCGAAGCCCACGTTTGTCTATGCGACCGTCCCACGTACGTCACAAAAAAAGCCCGTCGCAGGGTTCCCGCCAAGGAACTGCAACGGGCCGGGGCGATAGTGGGTCGCCCGCGGCATTATACCACAGCGGAGACTTCGACTCCGGTTCCATTTCTTCACTAAATGAACGTTCATTGAGGCAGCCCGTGCAGAGAGCTTTGCCGCATCGTGACGCATTGCCGCGCTACCGAACATAGACACGGTGGCGATCGCCCTCTACGTTGAGCATCTCCTCCAGCCGATCCATTGCAGTGTCGGCGCGTTGCGCTTGTCGGCGCAGAAAGAGGTGGCTGCGGGGCGGCATGTTGTTGAGTAGATCCACGGTCAGTTCCCAACCTTGGCTGATTGGCGCCAAGTCCGCGCGCAGATGCCCTAGATCCGCGTCGGCCTGGGCACTTTGAACCAGGTGCTCCGCCGCTGCGCACAACTCATCCAGGTGTACGTCTAGTGCTTGGGAGGATTCTGCATTCCTCAACGCGTACTTTGCCGTGCGTCGGAGATCCTTCAGCTCTTCGCCAAAGAGTTCCGCTTGACGCAAGAGTTGCCGCTGTTGATCTTCGTTGCGAGTTGTGCCCTGGTAGACGACTGCATGCATGCGACGATCAGCTCGCATCACCTGCCGTGTATGCACGGACAGACTGCGATGCTCGCCTATAAGCCTCTGCAGATTGGATGCGAGTTCGTGGAGGCGTTCGTCAATGTCACGAAATTCTTCTTGCAATCGGTCTCTGTTCGCTGGCGAACGCACTTTGGCTACGAAGCGATCCAGTTGGGCCAGGTAGTTTTCAATTTCGCCATAGACTTTGCGCTCTTCGTTTCCTGTAAGCTCGATTACCACATCTTCCTCGAGCTGTTCAAGCGCCAAAGTCAGTTGTTCTGCTTCGCTTTCCACCTGACGTCGCCATTCCGCAACCTCGCCGTTATCTTGCTCACTCCCACTGGTTTCCGCCTTTTCGAGAATGATCCGCGCACCGTGTTCTCGACCATCACGCTGCACAATCCGCCGCAGGTCCTGTGACAGCTGAGCGTCCGGCTCCACGCCCGTGAGGTCGAGCCAAAGTGTCTCGACAAAGCCTTGTTCCGTGCTTCCAGCACGCCAATAGTACTCCCCGCCCCCGAGAATTTGTGCCAATACGTCGCGTGAGTCGTCACCATCGCGCAGCGCGTTGGTCCAAGTGCGCATCCCCACCCGATCGGGCTCGCGACTAAGAAACCGGATATACCAACTGCGTACCGATTGTGCTGGATTCGAAGCGGTCGCGGCACCAGTCTGCCTCGGTTGAGCGTAGCTTGACGACGGGCTTAGCAGCAAAAAAACAAGGAGCGCGAGAGGCAAGAACGAACGCATGACAAGGCTTCCCATGAGAGAATTGGTACGATTCAAGGGCACAGCAGCATTCGCCCCGCTGCTAAACGGCAACCTCAGTCCGGCCGTCAGAAAATCCCACCTCGACACCGCCTGCAACTTCGCGACTATTCGACGCTTCGAATCGTAGTCCAGGGGCAATTGGTAGCGTCGAGAATTTCAATGAGGGGCTTCCATTCCCCTCTCCAATGCAGCAAATTCTCAGCGTCCGTCGCCGTCGGAGTCTCCCGGCAAGGCACGTTCTCCGCGCTCCCAAGCGTCGCGGGCGGCGAGTTTCGCCTTTTCCCAGCCCAGCTTGGAATTCCCGCGTGCTTTTTCCCATCCGATTGCCAGGTCAGACTCAGCGTGACTCCAGGAACGATGCTCGCCCCGTCCGCGCGCTTCCCAGCCATAGCGATAGGCGGGGCTATAATCATCGAAGGCAGCTTCCTGCGTATAGTAAGGACGTGAAGTGAAATGCTCACGCCAATACGCTTCCTCCACCGTTGGATCCATCGCTTCTGCGACACGCTTGCCAGCGAGGCCTCCGGCTACGCCGCCCACTACGGCCCCCACCACTGCCCCGATGGGCCCGGCGACCGCTCCAACCGCGGCGCCAGCTGCGATGCCGCCAGTTGCTGCGCCGATTCCCGCACCGACAGGATGGGCGCCCGGTGCACCGGTAATCGGGTCAGGATTTAAGTCGTGCTCGGTATTGCGTCGCGCTGCCGCGTCGATCGTTTTTTCCATGCTAAGTCTGCCTTTCGGTTAATTGCGAGGATTCAAGGGACACGCGGAATGCATGCATCAGAAACGGTTGAAGCAAACGCTATGCCGGGAATAGCGGGCCAATCACGCCATAGACGCTAGAGATATTGATCTCGCCGCGTTCAGGTTGGGGGCGCAACACCGCAATGGTGTCGCGCAATGGCTAGTAAACTAGAGCTGCGACCGAAAGAGCCCAGCCAGAAACTCGGCCGCCTTTTCGCGAACAGGACGGCGCTGCCACTCTGCTAAAGTCACTTGCTTCGAGCGATCTTGGTCATCTGCGAAGTTGCGGATCTCGCGGGCAGCGAATTCCCGATCAAAAACGTTCAAATTCGCCTCGTCGTTGAGTCGGAAGGAGCGACTGTCGAAGTTGGTAGATCCGACTGAGGTCCACACGCCATCGACCACCATTACCTTGCAGTGATACATGGTGGGCTGAAACTCAAAGACTTGGACGCCGGCCTCCAGCAGGCGTCCCCATCGCCCCCGCGAGGCGCGGCGCACCAGCGGCTCATCCGTGTGCTTTCCCGGGACAATGATCTGAACGTCAACTCCGCGCCTTCTTGCGGCCAACAAAGCATCAATGGCCAGATTATCTGGCACAAAGTAGGCGTTTGCCAGACGGAGGCTCTGCTCCGCCGAGGCAATGGAAAACAGATACATCAATCGAGCGCTCTCACTCCCTTCGCGGGATGAACTCTTGAAGACTTGGGCCCACGATTCGCCGGCGGGCTTCAACTGCGGAAAGTACTCGGATTCATGAAGCACCGTCGACTTGGTCTTCATCCAGTTGTCCATGAAAGCCGCCTGCATCTGTGCGACAGCGGGTCCCTCCAGTCGAAAATGCGAATCGCGCCACTGCTGAGGCGACTGAGCGTTTCCGAGCCATTCGTCGGCAATTCCGACACCCCCGGTAAAGCCAATTTCGCCATCGACAACCAAGAGCTTTCGATGCGTGCGATGATTCATCCGCGCGAGGCTGTACCAGCGCAGCGGCCGATACCGCTCGACTTCGACGCCCGCCGCTTTCATAGCGTCTAAAATCGCGGTGTCGATCCTCCCACTGCCCAGCCAATCGAGGAGCACATGGACTCTGACGCCTGCTCGCGCCCGGGCGCAGAACGCATCCGCAAATTCCTGCCCAATCTGTCCCGACCAATAGATGTAGGTCTCAAAGCAAATGGTTCGCTGAGCCTTGTGAACCGCGGTCAGCATCGCCGGAAAGATCTGATCGCCGTTCAGCAGCCCCACAATACGGTTTCCGGCAACGAGCGGAGGGCCCAAGAGCTGTCCCATGACGTGCAGAAACTGGGGATCCTTAACGCCGTAGCTGGTGCGGATGTTGTATTTCAGGTTCTTCTCGCCGGCGGTGAGATTCAACGCGAACAACGTGATCCCCACCGTGATCGTGATGGTGACCAGGACCAAGAGCAGCGAGTACATATCGGAAGCAATCTGTTGAGATAGAAGAAGTCCGGCCCGGGCGGATGAACTCGCCGACTCAAGTTGCGATGTTCCAAGGTCCCGGTCTTGGAGCAAGAGGCCATTCTGCATCGAGGTGAATGCTATTCCACCGGACAAAGCGCTGCTGCGGCGAAATCCACCTACGTTCTGCCAACCGAAGTCAACTTCCCTAACGTCGATTCAGTTGAACACTCCGTGAACGTCCAAGTCATCACCGCCACGCCACTTACGAGAGATTGCGGCCTCGCGTCCCCCACAGATAAAGGGCCAACACCAGGACGGCGCCGATTGTAGACATCACCAATCCGGCCGCGTGAAAGCCCGGATCGCGCGCGTCGTAGTCAAACAGCAAGGAAGAAATGAATCCGCCGATCAACGACCCGATCAGGCCGAGGACCATGGTCACGACCAAGCCCATCGGCTGCCTGCCAGGAACCAATAAGCGAGCCAATGCGCCGGCCACAAGACCAATGATCAGCCACCAGAGAAATCCAAACATTTGTCGCTCCCAGAAAAAAGGGCCTTCACGTGGGATACGTAGCAACCCACGCATTGAGGAGATGATTGTGCGCCGTTACGCGAAAGATCGAAAAGCTCTAGCAAACAAGGCGTCCACTCCCGCGATGCCCATGCGGAAGTGAACGCATATTTGGAGCGTCCGTTCGTGAACCTGGTTAGCGTGCTTGCGACAATTGAGTTCGCAAAGCTTCCACTTCCTCTTGCAGCTGAAGTAACTGCTGCTCAAGGCGGTCGACTCGGCCTCCCTGTCCGTGGTAGTCCGGCGAAGACCGCTCCGGGGTCACCGTCGACATTTCATCATCATCGTAGTTTTCATTTGAGCGGGTCGTCCCTCCACGAAAACCGGCTTGTCGCAGGGTACCCACCGTGGCATCGATGGGAATCCGGCGCCCGTCACGTGAGACGTACATCTGCGCCGTCGCATTCGGATTCAGTCGCCCGATCCCGTCAACGACTTCTTGATAGCGAGAAATCTGCCGGCCGTTCAAGGAAACGATCACGTCACCCGATTGCAAGCCGGCGCGCCCGGCAGGGCTTGATTGTGCCAACCTGTCAATACGTGCGCCGTTACCGGAATAGTCAGGCGTAAAGTGGACGCCCAGCCATCCACGGGTCCCGTAGGAATCAGCTTGGTCAGCGGTATTCACGTCGCCTTGATTCAGAGTCCCATTCTGAACCGCGTCGTCGTTGAAATTGCTGCCGCGATACCGGCCGCGAGTTCCGCTGCGTCGGCCGTTGCGAGCCGAGCCTCTCCCCTGGCCCTGGTCCGCTCGACCATCGCGTTGAGGAAACATCGCTGAATCAGCGTTTCCAGCGCGAGTCGATTCTCTGTCAACTGAATCGCCACGTTGCGTATCCGTGTTGGGATAACGGTCGGTGGCGATACTCGCAGGTGAGCGGCCTTCTGCAGGAACGCGGTTCGAAGTCGTCGAATTGTCATCGGTGTCAGAGTCGTTCAGATTCTGCGCGTCATCGAATAGGGGCGCCTCATCACTCCCCGTCGTTGGTTTCAGATCGTTGGCGTTGCTGGGTGCGACGGGCGTTGTATTCGGTTGCGCGCTCGATGAAGCTCCGCCATCCTGCTGACTTCCTTGGGATGCATCTCTGTTCCCAGCGGTCGGTGCGCCTTGTCCACTGCCACTACCAGCGCTACCTTCGCCCCCCGCGTCACTTTGAGCTGCCGCTCCGCGCGTGAGCCCGAAGCAAAGCAAGGCGATCAACGAAATCCCTAATACTTGCAATCTCATTTCCTGGTTTTCCTTTTCTGACAGCCTCTCTCGCGTGCGGAACGGTCCGAACGATTTCGAGGCAAAGAATGCGATTCACCGACGACTGAGAAGATGCTTACGTGGCATGTTTAGTGCCAAGAAGCACTATTGCCACAAAAGTGGCCAAGTTTGAGGAGAATCGATGAATCGCCGAGTAGTGACTCTAGCCGTTCGCAATGTTTGCGTAGAACGGTTCGGCGACGTCCGTTGCTTAACGAACCAGCTTGAAGGGCAGGAAGGCGGCAGCTGAGCCAATTGCGACCGAGGGCGGAAAACGTCCCCGGTAATTGTGACGCGATGTACCGTTTGATGCGCCGCAGTACTATTCGTCAACTCCGTTGGTGCAGCGTCGTCGTCTGCCGGCGGAAGTGTCTTTCGCTGACCGACGTGGAAGTTTTCAAGGGGGGGGGCCTGGTCAAGCGGATCTGAAACTGGAAATCGAGCAGAAAACCTCGGAATGATTCCTACTGGCATACCAGGCACGGAGTGATCGCCATGCCTGAAGCGGCCGCCAGGCAATGTCGCCGTTACTCATACTCACGGATCGTCATCAAGTGGGTATGATGATGGAGCGTTCCTCTGCAATCATTCGAGGCGATTCCAATGGCCCATCCCAATCGCCCTCTCTCGTATACGGATGATGTCGAAACGATCCCGCCGGAAGAGGCGGCCGACATCCAGCGAGTCATTCAGGCATTAGAGCTGATTTTAGCCCGCAGCCACGCCAAGACCGGCCGATTCCGGGCCGACGTACATGTCAAAACGCACGGCTACGCCCAAGGGGAACTCCGGGTGCTGCCGAACTTGCCTCAGGAACTTGCGCAGGGACTATTCGAGCACGACGGCGTCTACCCGGCAGTGGTACGTTTTTCGAACGCGGCCAGCCAACCCCAGTCCGATGCGATTCCGGACGGTCGAGGCATGGCGATCAAAGTATTGGGCGTGGCTGGTGACATGCTGCCGGTGAACGGGGAAAGAAGCCCGACGCAGGATTTTGTAATGATCAACCACCCGGTGTTCTTTGCCCGGAATGTCAAGGACTATCTGCGCTTAGAGCAAATCGTCTCGCAGGCTGACGACAATTCGGTTGCGACACTGCGCGAAGCCCTGACTGGGGGAGAATGGAACCCGTTGCACTGGCATTGGCGGGAGATGCTAACGATCGCTCAAATTGCGGGCCAACTTCCCGCGCGCCCGGCAAGTAACATCTACTTCAGCATGGCGCCAATCAGGTTCGGCAACTTCGTTGCCAAATACCGGGCTAAGCCGGCGGGGGACCGCCAAGACTCCTATCTTGAACTGGTCAAGCAATTGGCTACCGAGGCCGATGCGATGCAGCTGTCGCTCGAAGGAACGCTGCGAACGCAGGAGGTGCTGTTCGAATTCCAGATGCAGCTTCGCACCTCCGAGCACACAATGCCCATTGAAGACGCCAGCGTCGAATGGCCGGAAAGCGAATCCCCGTATCGAACTGTCGCTCACTTGCTGCTGCCGCGCCAGGAAATCGCGCTGCTGCGTCAGCAAGCTGCATTTCGGAATCTCTCATTCACCGTTTGGCACGCTTTGGTCAAGCATCGTCCTTTGGGGGGCATCAACCGCGTTCGCCACCGTGCCTACGCAATTTCTTCCTCCTGGCGGCGTCAGCAGGCGGTAGCCATTACCACGGCCGGGCAAGACTCCGATTGCGACGAAGGACAAGCAGCTGATTGTTCAAAGTGAACTGCCCACAGCTTCTCAATCTAAGTGCGTGGCACAGCCTAACGACCACGGTGGCGATTAGCCGTTTGGATCGCAGCCGTCATGGCTGGCGAATCGACATATTTCCAACCATTCCCTTGATTCCAAGGACCGCGGGCATCGACGTCACCATTGTCGCCTTTACCAGTCGAATCGTTGTAGAACTCGTCCACAACGCCATCTGTCGGCGGGATCTTGCCAATCGACAACGCAGGCTTGCCCATGCTTTCCAGTGCGGCCATGAACGCCTTCATGTGTGTGATTTCACGAGTCATCAAAAACTGCAGCGCTTCCTTCGTGCCGGCGTCATCGCAGAAATTGATCAGGCGTTCATAGACAATCTTGGCCCGAGCCTCCGCCGCAATGTTGCTGCGCAGGTCGACATCCAGTTCTCCGGTGACTTTCAGGTAATCCGCCGTCCAAGCGTTTCCCATGGAATTGCAAAGTGTGACGCCGCCGCCGCCCGCGATCGCGACTAGGGGGTCAGCCTCAGCCGCTTCCCGATCGGTTTTCATCGGTTTCAGATGAAGACGTGCGAGAACGCCGACGATCTCAAGATGACTGAGCTCCTCAGTACCGATGTCCATGAGCAAGTCCTTGCGCTCCGGATCATCGCAGTTCAGTCCCTGAATTGAATACTGCATGGCGGCCGCCAACTCCCCATTGGCGCCTCCAAACTGTTCCAGCAACATGTTTCCGAATTTCGGATCGGGATGATCGACCCGCACCGTGTACATGAGCTTCTTCACGTGATGATACATGCTGTCTCAATTCAGAGTTTGGGTGAAGTTGGTTCGAGACATTGACCTATTTCCGCACGGCGACACTTATAAGGTTTTGCTTGGCAGAACATCAGTCCAAAGGCCGTTGCATGCGTTCCACTGCGCCTGCTTCGCAACGCCTCCTTGCACAAGACACTTAATCGAACCGTTACCATGCGACAGACACAATCTCACAGTGTTTCCGCTCGATCCCGCTTATTCGGAAGGAAGCAAAAGAACCGTCAGGCCATCGGACCTGACGGTTCTCTTTGTCTGCATAGCGTTCTCGCTTCAACGAACAATGCTGGTCGACGGCTCAGTGGAGGTGGAAACATCCTCAGCGCCAGCCTCTTCAAAGATTTCCTTGGCGCGGTCGGTTTCCGCAGCGTCTTCTGAATGCACAGAGACGAGCGCATGGCCGCCCTTCAACTTTCCTTCGTAGCGCTTGGCTTCATATTCCGGGATGCCCTTGCCGATCAGGGCCCCCGTCAGTCCACCGACCGTGCCGCCCAAGGCCGCTCCTGTAAGTGCGGCCATGATGGGACCGGCCGCAATCAGAGGACCGAGGCCCGGGATGGCCAGTGCGCCAATTCCCGCCAGCCAACCGAGCCCCCCGCCCAGCACAGCCCCTGTTCCGGCGCCAACGGTGGCCCCTTCCGGCGCTTTCGTTTTGATTGTCCACCGCGAATTCTTTGGTGCCCGATTTATCGGGCATCAAAACGGAAATATCGCTTCCCGTAAAGCCAGCAGTTTTGAGACGTTCCACGATTTGGGTAGCTTGCGCGGCAGTTTGCACCGTTATGAAGCGCCGATTGACACTCTCTCCAGCCGAACCAACGGTCGCTCCAACACGGCGCGATGTTGTTCAATCTCCGGCAGCAGGCGACTCGCCATCGTTACGATTCGTCGTGACGAGCTTTTTGGTCGGTAACCACCAGGTTCATGTATCAGTTTGACCCGACCGTCATCGTCTACTAGGCGCAGGCGGTTCGCTTCTTGCCAGGAATTGGCCGGCACAAAACATTTCCGAATTGCCGAGGATGAGGTTGTAGACTGGCTCCACTTGGTCGCTGTGCGCAACGTCCAGCACTTCCACTTCACGGATTGCGCCATTCTCGCGTCGCATGATGCGTACAACTCGGGGATGCCAAACGCGGCGTCACCACGATAGAACTTCGGGATGTCGTACTTGCGATACCGCTCGATCACTTGCAGCAACACCCGTCGCCAGAACTTTGCGCTGGCGTTGTTGCCACGCCGCAGCATGGCCAATGCCAAGTCGCCGAACTGGTTGAACAGAAATAGCGGATGGTAGCAGGTGCATTCAAAGTGCCCGTTGTAGGCCGTGCCTTGCTGTCGCCCGTAGGTCTCAC
>JAWXBP010000232.1 GCA_034440135.1 Planctomycetia bacterium | reverse complement strand
GTCACCCGCAACGCGACGGACCGCTCGCACTACGCCCGCACGATTCAGGCGGTCCGTGGCGACTTTCGACACGCGGCATACGCTTGTTTAAGGGCTAGAGTGAAGCGTTGCCGCGTCGGCGACATCTTGCTATTGATTCGAATGATGGACTTCGTGCCGACGGTGAGGCACCATCCGTCGCAACCACCCAGTTCCGAATAGCAAACCTCGACTTGGAGCTTCTCGGCTAGCTTCTCGGGGGACTTCGGAAAATTGTCCCTGCCGAATCGTTTCGCATCTTCGACCGAGATCATCCGCTTGTCGATCGCAAGGGTCTAATGCCCAGGAGCCGATTCATATCCGCAAGAAGAGCCTGCTTGGTCGCATCATCAAGCCGGGATAGATCCTGACTTCGAAATCGCACCTTAACGTTGGGATGAAGAGTCAACATCCGAACGAGGTGCAAATCGAGATCGGACTTCGCATCTAAACCGTTGACCGCGTCCATGTCGGCGCGCACATCGTCCGCCGTGAGCTGACGCCCACTGGAGACCGGCACGAAATCGTCGTCTCGACTTGGCATTAGATGCACCCTTCTGCTTCGAGCCACTTCTCTGCTACATCGGCTGGAAGCTCGTAATCAATCATACCGTCCTCGTCTACGGACAGCACGCAAAAGCCTTTTCCCTCGTAAAAACGCTGCGATCTGGCGTCCGGAAGGCAGGACAACCATACCCGCCCGCCGAGGCCGAGAGAATAGCTGTGTTGCACCGCGGCAAGCAATAACGCCGTCCCAACCCCCCGGTATCTCGGTGGCGCAACCAGCCAATCCCGATTCCTGGGGGCGGCGGCGAGCCGATCCATGTAGACCGTCCCCTCATTCGGATCGAGTTGCGACCGAGCGTCAACCCGATAGATGGCCGCGCCCTCGATGTCACCCTCCGGCCCGCGAGCCGCGAGGCATTCCCAAGCTGCACGGTTCCTTTTCTCTCCGACTTGCTGCCGCCAGCACCAATGGTGGTCTCCCTCTTGCTCTCGTAGTGTTTTTGACACGGGGATTCCCCACCATTTGCCATCGATGGAATCCGCCGCGTCATGCCTGGTCAGGCGACCCACGATAGCGTCGACGTCTATTTGTCGTGCGACATCGAAGAGAGTAACTCCCGTCGGCAAGACGAACATAGTGATTGGTCGACCGGTTCAGGCGGAAGCGGAACGAAGAATGTCACACGGAGCGGAACATAATACTGCGCCGACTTAACAACTCATAGCGCCGCTGATCGCGGCTTCATTTTCAGCATGGAACCCTTCGTCACACTTCAGTCGACGCCAAGCTCTTCGGTTTCGCTTGGCCTGATCCTTGCTACGACTTGGCCTCTCCGTACGACATCCACGCCCGCGAGCCTGACCGGGCACCTTGGGGTCGATAAGGGGTCGGGAGTGAACGTCACTAAGCTAGCCTGCATATTGTGCTAACTTCGGCTCATCGACCGCAATGCGTTGTGCAAGCACGGCCTTAACTTAGTGGCATTCGGGTCGGGAGTCGATTCGCACGGTCGTCGTAGAGTGCCACCGGCCTTTCTATCAGCCGCTCAGGCTCGCCGTACTCGGCGCAGCCTGGGGCCACTCGTTTTCTTCTCCGTCCGTTACGCCGAGGGCATTCCAGCGAATGAATCGGTTCGACCGCGAGCCCGTCTATATCGGTCGCCGTCGATTCGCAAGAATTCGGCTTAGTCGATCTCATTGGGCCAGAATGTTCCGCTCCTCATGGCAGACGAATCCGCCCGCTGCAAGGCATCTCGGCATTCGGTGGCATCCTTGCTTCGCATAAAAACCGCTAAAATGCACAAACACTCGGCCAGTGCCGTAACGCTGGAGTTCATGAAGACGACCTGCATGTTGTTGTCGTGATTCAAGTAAACCACCGATCCTTCGTTTTGCTCGTCTATGCAGATCATGTCCCCCGAGCCGTTGTGGCCGATCATGCTGTACCGGTCGTACGAGGCGTCTAGCCCGTAGCCGTCGCTTAGACGTTGCAGCATATCCTTAGGCGAAAGCCCAAACGACAGAAACGGAGACGCCTGGTTGGGGAGTCCCGATTCCGACAGGATCGCCTTGTCCGGCGGACGGATCATTAGGTTTTGAACGAGCGAAATCGGAAACCGAACGAACTCACGAATTTCCCGCCCCAAATCGGCCAAGTCGGGCGGCAATTCAGGAAGGCTCTCGATAAACCGAGTTTTGAACTCTTGGGGCGTCATCGCAGGCCTGTACGGTTTCTTGGGTCCATTCGTTCGCGGCCGATGCCGGTCAAGTTAAAGCCCGAAGCGTCAGTTCCGAGCTTTGAATCCGGTCGAGCAAAGCGGACAGGTCTGTCGGAGGATAAGGGGTCGGGAGGTCGGGAGTCGATTCGCTCGGTCCTCGTAGAGTGCCGCCGGCCTTTCGATCAACCCTCACGCACAAACCCACTGCGCTCGAGCAAGCGCTCCGAGCGCCGGTTGTCGACCCTGACGAAGGCGTGCACCCGATTAACCTGGTCCTGGTCCTGGCCCAATGCCGTAAGGCCACAGGAACCCAGCGTCCGCTGCGGCAATCAATCGGGACAAGTCTCATGCCGTCAACACGTTCGCTTGGCTTGTCGGGGCGAGACGCTGGTCATTTGATCATCGCCTCCGCATCCTCAAGCTCTTCCTTGACGACGGGGCGCGAATGGCGCGACTTCAGCATGAGGCCGCGCAGCCGAATGTGAATAGCCCGGTATCGGCCGTGTCGCCGATTTACGAGTGGCCGGTTTCCGGTTGACAGTCCTGGTCCGCTAGGGGCGGCTGTTTTACCACCGTCTTAAACAACTCGACCAGCGCCTCGATCTTCACGGGCTTGACGAAGTTGCGGTCGAAGCCCGTTTGCGCCTGACGCAGACGGTCCGCCTCGCTCGGCGTGTAACCCGTCAAGGCGCAGATCATCACGTTCTTGAACTCCGGCTTCTCTCGCAAACGCTTCGCAACCTCATAGCCGTCGATGCCCGGCAAGCCGATGTCCAGGAGCACCACGTCGGGCCGACAATCCAACGCCACTTCCAAGGCGCTCGGACCGGTGCGGGCAATGTGCACTTCGTGTCCGTACAGTCGGAGCAACAGGTTTAGGCTGTCGGCGGAATCCACGTTGTCCTCGACCACCAGGATTCGCAGCGGGTTGGCGGCCTCGAGCGATTCGACGATGGTCGTGGTTTCCCGCCAGGGGACGCCCGAAGCCAACGGTAGCTTGACCGTAAACTCACTCCCTTTGCCGAGGCCGCCGCTCTGAGCTTGCACCCTGCCGTCTTGCATCTCCACCAGCGTGCGGACCAAGGCAAGCCCGATTCCCAGCCCTCCGTAAGTCCGGCCGTGGGAGCCGTCGGCCTGAGTGAACATGTCGAAAATCTGGGGAAGCAGCTCCGGCGTGATCCCGACACCGTTATCCCGCACCCGGATCACCGCTTCCGATCCCTCCTGTCCGACGCTCAGCCGAATGAGCCCCCCGATGTCGGTGTACTTCGCCGCATTGTTGAGCAGGTTGACGACGATCTGCTCCATCCGAGCCGAGTCGGCATCCACCCAAACCGGCTTGGTCGGCAGCGACATGGAGAACTCGTGCTTGCGGGCCTCCAGTAGCGGTCGGGCCGTCTCGGCGGACCGGTTGGCGATGACGCGTAATTCGACCTTTTCCTTGGTCAGCCGCAGCTTCCCCTTGGTGATGCGGGTGATGTCGAGCAGGTCGTCCACCAAACGCACCATCTGCGCCACCTGGCGGTTCATGATGTTCCCGGCCTGCTCGATGATCGGGTCGTTGGTCTTCATCTGCCGGATCACGCTCAAGGCGTTCAGAATGGGCGCCAACGGGTTGCGCAGTTCGTGAGAGAGCAATGCAATGAATTCTTCTTGGGCCCGGGCGGCGGCGGTCAAGTCGTCGGCCCGCTTCTTTTGCGCGTCCTGCGCTTGGCTGTCGGTCAGGTCGTGCATCACCCGGGCAAACGACCGGACCTGCTTATGTTCGTCCCGCAGGGACGTCATCGTCGACCGACACCAGAATCGGGAACCGTCTTTCCGAACTTGCCACAGCACCCCGTCGGCTCGACCGTCGTCCGTGGCCTTCGCCAGCTCATGCTCCGGTTGGCCGGAGCGGATGTCTTCCGGCGCGAAGAAGCGAGAGAAATGTTGCCCCTTGATTTCGTGTGAGTGATAACCGAACAGCCGTTCCGCACCGGCGTTCCAACAAATCAAGTTGCCGTCTTGGCCGAGCATGAAGACCGCGTATTCCTTTGCGTCGGCGGCCAGCAGTCCGAACCGCTCCTCGATTTGTTGCGGCGAGAGGTCGCCCCCGAATTCTTCGTCCATGGTCACGACTTTCGAAAGGATCGAATCAGCGAGGCTTCCCTTAAGCGGAGACCCCTTGGAACGGGATCGCTCTCGACGCGATTCAACTTCTTGGCAGAACCTCAGAGAGCCATCGGCTCCGCTGGACCGGCGACGACAAAGTCGACGGGAGAGGAACTGAAGAGCATCCCGTGCGGCGTCATTTTCGCCGATCTGGCGGAGCCGATCCTACTTTCAATGACCTTCCGGCTCCGCAACTTACCATTGTTCGGAATTTGGGCCTGCACGCAACGCCATACTGACCATTAGGTAGTGTCCTAGGACTGTGTTGCCGGCTACTTCGGCGGCTTCTCTTTCTTGTCCGCAAACCGCTGCATTTTGGCGCCAACTTCTTTTGCCTGCTCGGCCAACTTGGCGGCTTCCCTCCGTCTCTCCGTCTTCTAGCGCCCAACGCCTGGCGTCTAGCCCCAACTCCCGCCCCCGCCTCATCTTC
>JAWXBP010000231.1 GCA_034440135.1 Planctomycetia bacterium | reverse complement strand
TCCTCCTCGTCCTCCTCGGCATCATCTTCATCGTCGCCTTCATCTTCTTCGCCGCCTTCCTCCGGCTCAGCTTCCTTCTCATTTTCGTCGGCGTCCTCCGCCAGTTCTTTTTCGACTGCTTCTTCTTGGTCGGTGGATTCGCTTCCCAGCGACTCCTCCGTGGTGACCGCGATAGCTTCCGTTTCCGCGGTGAGTACGAGGCCGGCGATCGCGCCGAGCCAGGTCTCGCGACGCTGTTCGTACACTTTTACGGCCGCATCAAGATCGTACGCGCGGCGTTCCGCGAACTGGTACGACTTCACGCCCGGCGTCCCGCTTTCCTTCACGAAGCGGATCAGGTTGTATTCCAGGTACGACTTGTCGGCCGGCGCCAAATACAGCTCGAACACCACGTCGGTCCCCGGCTTGCTCCCCTCCGGCTCGAACACCTTGGCGTCGCGGAGCATCACCGGCGCGAGCTGACGGATGTATTCCCCGGTCACTTCCTTCACGTCGTCGATCTTCGGCCACACGCGCACGGCAATCAGCGTCTTCCAGTTTTCGAGCGTTTGCCCCTTCGGCACGTATTCGTTGGTGATCGCCCCGGACTTGTCGACGTTGACGAACGCCAACTGGTAACCGGTGACCACGAATTCCTTGGGCGTCTCCGCGGCGGCGATCCCCGACATCGACGCGACCAACAACAGCCCTGCCAACCAGGTACGCATAATACGCCTCGCGAGTGAAATGCCCGAACACGACGAAAGCTACGGCGCCCGCCTCAGACAGCCGCGCCAGCACAGAGAAAACTTAGGTCACGGACTGTTGTGGCCCGGTCTCCCGATCGGGCCACCGGGCTGACTGACCGAAGGTCTCAAGTCTTGGACGTCGCCCAGCCTGCCGTAACTCGGGTCGGGAGTCCGTGCCACAACGAACCGAGTGGGGCGGGGTAACCAGCCACGAATTCCTGTACCACCCGTTATGAAGGTTACGGTGGGGTAAGACCGCTGTGCTGCTGGAGCGGAGGGATGGGCAGAGGCGACGGCGCAGCCAGCGTCGCGGACCGCCGTGGGCATTCCCATCTCACCGTCGCGCGCAGTCGCGATTGGGGTATCCGATGGGAAGGTCGCCATCCTGCCCACGTTCGCACCTGATCCAGAGGGCTTTGTCGAAAAGACCTGGGGCGTGGAAGACGCGCGACTGACTTGGATCGAAGATCGCGGCGTCTGGATCATCGCCGACTCGGCCTACTCCGCGGCTGGCCCAATGGTGGCGTTGGCGCAGACGAAGGATTTCAAGTCCTTCGAGCGGTTGGGCCCCGTCATGCCGCCGGAAGATAAGGATGCCGCCTTGTTTCCCGAGCGTTTTGGAAATCGCTTCGCGATGATCCACCGCCCGGTCTCGACCGGCCGTTTCGGCGCGCACATCGGGCTCTCTTTCTCGCCGGACCTGACCCACTGGGGCGATCATCACATCTTGTTACATGCGCGACGCGGCGCGTGGCGGGATGCAAACAAGATCGGCCTCAGCCCGCCGCCGCTGGAAACCGACGAGGGTTGGTTGATCCTCTGAGTTGACGATGCACCGCGAACTCCTTGCCGTTGTCGAACGTCACATCGTGCCGCGCGGATTTCGAAATTCGACATTCCACCTCTCCTCCGGGCGCTCCGTGGTGAATCCTCGCCCCGGACTACGGCAGCACGAAGTCCGCGATGAATAGTTGGCTTTCGCGGTCGTCTGTGCGGTTGCTGGTCCACATGAGTTGCTTGCCGTCCGGTGAAAAGACCGGCAGCACGTCGGCCGCGGCGTTGTCGGTGATTCGGGTGATCGGGCCGGGATGAATGCCGTCCTTGGCGACTTCGTATTTCATCAGCCAGAGGTCGTAGTTGGGCCGCGCATTCGGGTCGCTATGATCGGCGCCGGTCCAGATCAGGTACGGCTCGGTCGGATGCCAGTACGGCGCCCAGTTGACGCCCACGGTATCCGTGAGCGCGCGTTCGTGCTCGCCGTCGATGCCGATCACGTAGATCTGCAGGAAGTCTTTTTGCTTGCGATCGCTGCGGAAGACGACCCATTTGCCGTCCGGCGAGATGAACGGCCCGCCGTCGTAGCCGGGTGCATTGGTGAGTTGTCGCAGGTTGCCGCCGTCGGCGTCCATGAGGTACAAGTCCGGATCGCCGTCGCGGTCACTGCAAAAGGCGATGAGTTTGCCGTCCTGGGAGTACGCGCCCTCCGCGTCGTAGCCTTGCGCGTCCGTCAGGCGGTGCAGATTTTTGCCATCCAGATCGGCGGCGAAGATTTCGGAGTACGGATCGAAGTCCCATTGGTAACGGCGACGACGTCCGCTGGCTTTGTCTTCGGCCTGTTGTTGAAGTGCGGCCGTTTCGGTTTCATCCAACTTCGGATCCAGATGGCTCGAAGCGAACAGAATCCCCTTGCCATCCGGCGAGAAGTAGCTGCACGTCGTGCGCCCTCGACCGGTGCTCAGCAACTGGGGTTCCCCGCCGGCCAGGGGCTGCGTGTAGATCTGATAAAAGGGATAGCCCGACGGCACCGCCTGGTAAATGATTTTCGATCCGTCCGGCGAAAAGTAGCCTTCGCCAGCCTTGACCATGCCCTGGGTCACTTGGCGGATGTTGGAAAGCTGCTGAGATTCAATCGAGGCAGCGTCCTGGGCGAAAGCACGGGATGTCGCCAAGCTAGCGATCAGCGAAGCAAAAACGAAACTGCAGAGGGCAAATCGGCGGGACATATTGGATACTTCCAGGTGGGAGGGCGATCAACGGCGCTGCCGCCATTGTATCGCCGCCACGTGGCATTGCCGACCGCCAGAGTTGCCCGCCGAAACACTAGCCCGTAGCGCCAGCGAGGGAGTGAAGACGCCGGTGACAAGCGAATCGACTACGCCAAGCAGACCATATAAGTGCAATCGAAAGCCGTTTGAGTGAACGGGAAGATCGGTCTGGCGTTCATGTCAAGCGATCACCGTCGTCAACTTTCCCTCGCTGGCGCTACGGGCTAGTGAATGCGGGCTCGTGTGTGCGTGCTTCACGCTGATTATTTGATAAACGGCAGTCCCGAAGTCACGCGCTTCGTCGTTGGGCGAACAAAGGCGTCCTCAACCCCGGGACCGCCGTACGCAGGGACCGCGCCTTTAGGGGCAGGCGGGCGCGATCCTCCGACGCTAAAGAAAGGGAACCTCGAAGTCGCCGCGGAAATCCGTGCGGCTGGATGATTGAAAGGGCGTCGTTGCCCAAGTGCTTCGCGGTGTGCCATGAATCGGCCGCGCTACGCGGCATGACGCCACGCGCTCGACCATCCAGAAGAGGCGAATCGAAGTGAGCGACCTCGAAGTGTGTCGCTACTTAAACCCTATGCCACGACTGGCATCTAGTCAAATGAACGACCTTTGATCGACGGAGAAAATATGCGATGAGCGCGGTGACGTCGAAATCGTCGGCGTCGGGAGACGCCTCCTACAGGCGATGGAACGATCGCGTATACTTCTCGCGTGGACGAGCTCGACCAATACGAATACACGCTTCCGAAGGACTTGATCGCGCAGCAACCAGCGTCGCGGCGCGTCGATGCGCGGTTGATGGTGGTGCGCCGGGCGCAGGGAGAAATCGAGCATCACCACATTCGCGATTTACCGCAGTTACTCCAGGCCCCCGACTGCCTGGTATTGAACGACACTCGCGTCGTGCCGGCGCGACTGATCGGCCGGCGCGCTATGACCGGCGGGCGCTGGGAGGGTTTGTTCCTGGCCGACGACGGACAAGGACTCTGGCAAATCCTCGGCAAAACGCGCGGCAAGCTCACGCCCGGCGAGTCGATCCAGTTGACCAATGCGCACGGTCTGGACGACATCGATCTGGTGCTAATCGAAAAACGCGACAACGGCATTTGGATTGCACGGCCGCGCTCGTCGGAAGCGACATTGCCGCTGTTGGAACGCGTGGGCCGCATCCCGTTGCCACACTACATCCGCGAAGGAGCGGCTCTCGACGATGACATCGAGCGCTATCAAACCGTATTCGCCAGGCACGCCGGCTCTGCCGCCGCGCCGACCGCCGGCCTACATTTCAGCCGTGAGCTGCTTGAGCAACTCGAATCGCAAGGCGTTTCATCAGTTCGCGTCACCTTGCACGTGGGCTTGGACACCTTTCGTCCGGTGACGGTGACTTCGCTGGCCGAACACAAGATGCACAGCGAATGGGGCCGTATCGAAGCCGACGCCGTGGAAAAACTCCGCGCCACGCGCGAACGCGGCGGCCGAGTCGTCGCCGTCGGCACCACCGCCACACGCGTCCTGGAAACCGCCGCCCGCTCCGGCGAACTCGCAGCCTGGACTGGCCACACAGAGCTTTTCAT
Organism: Planctomycetia bacterium; assembly: GCA_034440135.1. Taxonomy (NCBI): domain Bacteria; kingdom Pseudomonadati; phylum Planctomycetota; class Planctomycetia; species Planctomycetia bacterium. The sequence goes on along the minus strand of JAWXBP010000231.1, from coordinate 74,715 downwards.
CCGCCCGCCGTTTGCGTTTCATGCGGTGAACGCGCTCTTAACCAACTTCCACCTGCCGCGCACCACGCTATTGGTGCTCGTCCGTACCTTCGGCGGCGATGCACTATTGAAGCGTGCTTACGAAGAAGCGATTCGCGAGCGGTATCGGTTTTACAGTTATGGGGACGCGATGCTGGTGGTGTGAGGTGTGAGGTGTGAGGAGTGAGGAGTGAGGAGTCAAGGAGGAATTCGCCAACGTCAGCGGCTATACCAGCCAAACTGCGGTCGCTCATCGACCCAGACTCCCTTGGCGCCGAAACTTGTATTGGGAAGCGTGCGGCGAAACCGCTCCAGCGATTTATTCGCTTTCGATTCCCAAGACTGCGCCGAATCGAAATCGTAGTCGACGTCCATCCAGACAACTCGCACCTCACGCATTCGCCGCAAACGTGCCAGCAGATCGTCGTCAAAGTATTTTTCGGAAAGCTCGATATCTTGAATCGCGGGAAGTTCTTCGAGGTAGTCGAGATCACGTTCAGTGAGTTGAATGCCTTGACAGTCAACGCAATCCACGTCGCGAAAAAACGGCTCTCCCAGCCAGCGCCGCCACCAGGGCCATTGATTGGAAGAGAGAGTTGTCGAAGGCGACAATTTCGGCGCATCATCGCGAGTAACTAACGCGCCGTTGCTTTGACGGATTACATACGGGGCGCCAAAAACGTCCCGTTGATACTCGCGACAAAAGTAGACCTGCGCGCCCAGTCGCTCGAAGTGGACGGCGATCTCCTGTTGTCGATGTGCCCTTTCGGCAACCCGACCGAGATACAGGCAAATAAGCGTCAGCGTGATCAGCAGCGATCGAACGCTAAACCGTCGCCAACGTCTCATCGCGTCATCCTCCCTGACGAACGAAAACGAATTCCGACTTCCTTACTCCTCTTCTCCTTTGCTCCTCTCCTCCTCCCCCCTCAAAACAACTCCATCATCGGCTCGCCGTGATACACCGAAAACGGTCGCCCGAGTTTGTCATGCCACAAGGCATCCTGAGGAATGCCTAACGCATGATAGATCGTCGCGGCCAGCGATTCCGGCGTTTGCGGCGCTTCGGCTGGGAAAGCGGCCTGGCGATCGGACGCGCCGAGGGCGTGGCCGCCTTTCACTCCGCCGCCAGCGAAGAAGACCGTCTGCACGGCGCCCCAGTGATCGCGCCCGGCGTATTTGTAGAACTGCGATAGATGGCTGATCTTCGGCGTGCGGCCGAACTCGCCGGCCATGACGACGAGCGTCGAATCGAGCAATCCGCTCGCGGCCAGATCATCGAGCAAAGCGGAGAGGGCCTGATCCGTCGGCGGGAGCAATTTGTCCTTCAGATGCGGGAAGGCGTCGCCGTGCGTATCCCAGGTTTCGTTGTTACCGAGATTGACTTGCACAAGCGATACGCCGGCCTCGACCAATCGCCGCGCCATCAACAGCGACCAGCCGAAAGAATGTCGGCCGTAGCGCTCTTGCGTTGCTTCGTCGGCTTGCGTGACGTCGAACGCCTGTCGCACGTGCGGCGCGGTCAGGAGCGACGCAGCCGCCTCGCGCTGCCGATCATACGCACCGGTGGCCGCCGTGCGATCGATGTGCTGGCATTGCTCGTCAAGCTGCGTGAGCAAACCGAAGCGGCCGGAAAGCCGCTCCATATTAATTCCCGGCGGCGGCGAGAGATGCGGAGATTGGAACGTGCGCGCGTCGGCCGCGCCGCGCTCCTGATGATCGAACGCAAATTCGGGAAACGCCCCGTACGATTGCGTATGAAACGGCGACGCCTCGATGAACCAAGGATCGCGCGACGGGCCCATCTGTCCGGCGAATTGGCCTGGAATCACGCGCCCCGTGTTATGGACCAAGCGTTCCGGCAGCACGATCGACGAAGGGAGCGGACCGCGCGCCGGGATCGCATCGCCAGCGATCGCGGCCAGCGACGGCCAATCGGTCGGCAGCGGCCGCGTGGGGTCGAAGCCCGGCGGCACTTCTGAACGTCCGGTGAGCATGATCAAATGCCCGGCCGAATGGTCGTTCGAGGTGTGCGTCAAAGAACGGCAGAGCGCCCAATGTTCGCTGCGCGCGGCGAGGCGAGGCAAATGCTCGCAGATTTGCAGGCCCGGTGTTCGCGTGGCAATGGGCTGAAACTCGCCCCGAATCGAATCCGGGGCCGCGGGCTTCAGGTCGAAGCTATCAAGCTGCGAGAGCCCGCCGGAAAGAAAGATATAGATGCAGGCCTTCGCAGGTGGCGCAGTCGCGTTGGCGGCGCGCAACTCGGCGAGGCGCGGAATGCTGAGTCCCAGCAGCCCCAACGTGCCCGCCTGCAAGGCGGCGCGGCGCGAGATCGGAGTCCGCGACAATCGTTGAATACGGTCCCGCATCGGCGTTTCCTTTCCGCCCCTACGATAACGCACGATGCGGCGGCGGTCAAAACGCCTGCGTAGGTCAGCCTTTCCAGGCTGACATTGGCTAACCGCATGTCGACAAGCACGCGAATTCGCAAACCGCGTCGATACGTCAGCCTGGAAAGGCTGACCTACAGTCCAGCATTCAGACCCTGCAAGTCGGCTGGCAAGAAGCGTCCATCCTTGCGCACCAATTCGCCATCAAAATAAATTTCTCCGCCGCCATAGGCGGGCGTTTGGATCAGCACCAGGTCCCAGTGGACGCGGCTCTTGTTGCCGTTGTCGCACTCGTCGTAGGCGTTGCCGGGCGTGAGGTGGATGGAGCCGCCGATCTTTTCGTCGAACAGCGTGTCCAGCATCGGCGCGCGGACGAAGTTGTTGCAGCCGATCGACCATTCGCCGATGTACCGGGCGCCGTCGTCGGCGTCGAGAATCTTGTTGATTTTCTCAGTCTCGTTGGCCGTGGCGCGGACGATCTTGCCGGCCTTGAACTCGAATTCGATCTGATCGAAGACCGTGCCTTGGTAGCGCGACGGCGTGTTGTAACGGATCACACCGTTCACGCTGTCGCGGATCGGCGCGGTAAAGCACTCGCCGTCCGGGATATTCCGTTGGCCCGAACAGGGGCGGACGGGAATGTCTTTGATCGAGAATGAAAGATCGGTGCCGGGGCTGACGATGCGCACCTTGTCCGCGGCTTCCATCCGCTTCACGAGCGGCTTCAGGTCCTCGGCCATCTGGGCGTAGTCGGCGGTGCAGACGTTGAAGTAAAAATCCTCGAACGCGGCGCTGCTCATGTTGGCGGATTGCGCCATGGAGTCAGTCGGGTAGCGGAGCACGACCCATTTCGTCTTCGGCACGCGGACTTCGCTGTGGACCGGGTGCCACCAGTGTTTCTGATAGAGGTCCATTTGCTCGATCGGCACATCGGCGAACTGGCTGCTGTTGGCCGCGCCGCGGATGCCGATGTAGGCCTGCATCTTTTCCATCCGCCCGCGTTCCAGTTCGCCCGCGAGGCTGATATTGGCGGCCGTGCCGGACTTGTAGAGCGAGCGGAGCACGAGGTTATTCTTGAGCGACACCAGCGGCCGCGCGCCAAGCTTCGAAGCCTTCTCGACGAGCCGGCAAACCAGCGTCGGGTCCGGCAGATCGAAAGCCTCGATCAGCACGTTCTCACCCGGCTTCAATTCGCAACTATGCGTGAGCAGAATATCCGCCAGCCGGTCAATCCGCGGGTCGAGCATGGGGATGTGCAGCCAAGAGCCAAGAGGAAAGCTAGGAGCCACTCTCCTAACCTACTTCACCTACTCACTACTTCGCCTACTCCCCCGCACTCGTCACTTTTGCCCTACGCCTCGCTCGGATTGTGCGCCGGTTGATTGGCCGCGCCGAGCTGCGAGAGGACTTGCAGCACGCCGTTCAAGTGGGCCATCCGGGGGCCGAAGCGGTCGACGAATTCGTTGAGGATGAACTCGCCGTCCAGCAGTTGGTCGGCGTTCTCCTCGACTTCGCGGGTCAGGCTTTCCAGGAACTCGCTTTGCACCTGGGTGAGCGTGTCCGCGGCCCGTTTGCAGCTTTTGGCGAGATGCGGATGGGCGGCCTTCCACGCGTTCAGCTCCTGCTGCCGCTGCCGCTGGTGCAGGCCGATCTGGCTGGCGACCGAGGTCATCTGCGTGACCAATTCTTCCATCAACTCATTTTGCCGGTCTTGCGCCGTCAAAAGTTCCCGCAACAGCCGGGCCTGTTCGAATTCAGGGCTGCCGCCACTGGCCGTCCGATCGACGGTCGATCCGGCGGAAATGTCCACTTGGGTGAACAGCGAAGTCGTCGAACGGAGATCCTTGGTCATGCGACGTCCTGGGTGTGAGTCCGGATTCCTTTCAGTATAAGCAGGCCTCCACGGGTGCGTCGAGTAGCCAGCAAAAGCGAGCGCTTAATCGCGCCAACCGGCAGAACCTCCAGCGCCGCATGGGGTTGCCCCGGTTATCAGCGCAGCCGACAATGCAGTTACGAAGATACGCGCTCTCACTCGCCCGTAGCGCAAGCGAGGGAGAATTGACGTCGCTGAGAGTTTGGGCCGAAGCTCACAGCAACGTCCTCTCTCCCTCGCTTGCGCTACGGGCTAGTGTGAGTGGCATCGTGTGAGCCGCGACGAATGCACATTTCTAGGAGCCAGCGGTGGAGATCAGACGGAACCCGACGCGGGCGGTGCGCATTGGGCGCGTCACGATTGGCGCCGGGGAGCGCGTGGCCGTGCAGAGCATGACCGCCACGCACACGCAGGACGTCGAGGCTACCGTCGCTCAGGTCGAGGCCCTGCATCAAGCCGGCGCCGACGTGGTTCGCATTGCGGTCGACAGCACCAAGGACGCCGAAGCCTTGGCTCAGATCCGCGCGCGCACCGAAGCGAATCTCTCCGTCGACTTGCAGGAAAACTTCCGTCTGGCTGAGTTGGTCGCACCGCATGTCGACAAGGTCCGCTACAACCCCGGCCATCTGTACCACCACGAACGACAGAAGCCGTGGCAGGACAAGGTCCGCTTCCTGGTCGATGTGGCAGCGCAGAACGATTGCGCGATTCGCGTCGGCGTGAACTGCGGGTCGGTCGACCCGGCCGTGGCGGAGAAATTTGGCCCCGGGGATTCCATCTCCCCAATGTTGGCCAGCGCCTTTGAGCACTGCGAACTGCTCGACTCGCTCGGCTTCACGCGCTACTGTGTCTCGCTCAAGGATTCCGATCCCAAGAAAGTCATCGAGGTCAATCGCCGCTTCGCCGACGAGCGCCCCGATGTTCCCTTGCACTTGGGCGTCACCGAGGCCGGCATGCCGCCTGACGGCGTAATTAAATCGCGAATCGCGTTCGAGCAACTGTTGAGCCGCGGGATCGGCGACACGTTGCGCGTGTCGCTGACGGTGCCGAACTCGCGCAAGCCGGAGGAAATCGAAGTCGGCCGCCAGATTCTGGCCGACATCGCTTTAGGTCGCGTGCGGAGCGTCGTGGATTACGGCCTCTCGACGCTGAACATCATCAGTTGCCCCAGTTGTTCGCGCGTGGAAAACGAAGCGTTTGTCGAATTGGCCGCACAGGTCAAGGAGATGACCCGTTACGCGTCCGATCATGCGATCACGATCGCCGTGATGGGCTGCCGCGTGAACGGTCCCGGCGAAACCGACGACGCCGACTTGGGCCTCTGGTGCGGCCCGAATCACGTGAACCTCAAGCGCGGCGGCGAACCGCTCGGCGCATTTCCCTACGACGAAATCCTGCCGAAGCTTAAGTACGAATTGGACAGCCTCATCTCCCGCCGCACCGCCGGCGCAATGGGTTAGTTGAGTTACAGGAACTGGTACGTCGGCCTTCTTTCATCATTCTGCATTCATCATTTCATGCTTCCTTCCGCCGGCCACCAAACGCTTTCGTATTTACAGCGGCGCTTCGCCGAGGCCGGTGTGCATCCCAAGGCGCGGCATGGGCAGAATTTTCTCATCGACCTGAACTTGCTGCGCGTGTTGGTGGATTCAGCGAAGGTCGGCCCAAACGACGTCGTGCTCGAAGTTGGCGCGGGAACCGGTTCACTGACGGTCCAATTGGCCAAGCAGGCCGCTTGGGTCGTGACCGTTGAGATCGATCCCGACATGCGAAGGATGGCCGAGGAGCAACTCTCCAGTTGCCGCAACATCACGCTGATCCCTTACGACGCGCTCAAGAACAAGAACACGATCAACCCGCGCGTGTTGGACGCGATCGCGGAGCAACTCGCCGTTTCGCCGGAGCGACGGTTCAAGCTGGCGGCGAATTTGCCTTACAATATTGCCACGCCGCTGATCTCCAACTTGCTGGATCTCGACCGCCCGCCGGAATCGATGACGATCACGATTCAGAAAGAACTCGCCGATCGAATGCTCGCCAAGCCGTGTACCAAGGACTACGGCGCGCTGAGCGTTTGGGTGCAAAGCCAATGCGACATTGAAGTCGCCCGCGTGTTGCCGCCGCAGTCGTTTTGGCCGCGCCCGAAGGTCACTTCCGCGATCATTACGATTTCCGTGCGCGACGATCGGCGCCGCGCGATTCCGGATCGCAAGTTTTTCCATCAGTTCGTCCGCTCCATGTTCTTTCACCGTCGTAAGCTGCTGCGCGGTGAACTGCTGAGCGCTACGAAGGGACACTTAGACAAGCCGGGCGTGGACGCGCTGCTCGCTAGTATGGACTTATTGCCGACTGCTCGCGCTGAAGAGTTGGGCGTGCCGCAGATGCTGGCCCTCTGCCAGGCGGTGCAAAGCGCCACCGGCGCGGTCTAGTACACGCGCTCCGCGTACAGCACACGCGGTTTCGCAGCGCCCGGCGTCCAGAGCACCAGCCCGCCCTCTAGGTGATCCACTTCCGCGACAGCATGCGGCCGGCTGGCGGCGGCTTCGGCCAGAATCGCTTCCATCGCTTGTACGGCGGCGACCGTGGCGCGATCGCTGGCCAGGTCGTTATAGGCGAGTTTCCGCGTAGCCGCGAGTCGTGCCGAACGCTCTTCGGTCGCGCCGCCGAATTCCACGAAGGCGACTTCGCGCGCGAATTGTTCAAGCACTTCAATTCCGTACCCGCGCTGGCTGCGCTCGCCCCAGGGCTCCAGGAACGTGCCGTTGTAGTGGTTGTTGAGCGTGATCTTGCGCTCGTGCGGGGTGCGGCCTTCGATCGTGCATTCCACGCCGCGCTTGCGGCTATGGCCGTTCCAAATACCGTTGTCGAAGCGGAATTGCACTTCCTGCTCGACGTAGCCAGGGAAATTCTCGGGCGTGACCCAACTGGTGTGGATATCGAACGCCGCCTCGCGTCCGTCGTCGTAACCGTAGATCAATCGCAGTTGCACGGAGTCCCACGTCGGGCCGTCCGCCGGGCCGACCAGCCCGCGCTGGCCGTCACAAATGACGGCTTTGAGTCGGCCGCCGAAGGTGAAATCAATCAGCTTGATGTAATGCACCGCGACGTACGTGCCGGGATTGCGACCGACGATCCACTCCGAGAACTGATTGCCGGAGATCGATTTCGGTTCCAAGAGGGAGCAGTACCCATGATTCACATGTTTCAAATCGCCGTCGGCGACGAGCGTGCGGAGTTTCTTGTGGTCGGGGTCCAGCAGCTTGTGATAGACGACCTTGGCCAGCACGTTTTGTTTGCGAGCCGCCGCGACGAGCTCATCAAGTTGCGCGAGCGTCAACACCGACGGCTTCTCGATCAGCACATGCTTACCGGCCGCGATGGCCGCGTGGGCCGCGTCGAAATGGCGATCATCCGGCGTGGCGATGCACACGACGTCTACCGGTTCGCGCAACAACTGCCCAATTGCGTCCGGCTCGGTACAGATGGCGAAGTTACCCAGCGAATTCACGAGTTGCTCGCGATGCTGATTCGCCCGGGCGCCCGTGCGGCTCGCCATCGCGGACAACTCCACGCGGCAAACGCCAAACGCGGGATCGTAAAGCGGGCGGCGCGCCACGGCCTCGAAAAACGGCCGGTAGGTTTCCTCAAAAATCATCCCCACGCCGACCATGCCGACGCGGAGAGTGGAAAGGGGGACGGTGGGGGGCATGGTTCATCTAGTGATGAGTGATGAGTGCGGAGTGATGAGTATGTAAGAAAAATCGCCACGCGAAAGGGGCGCTTTGGTCTTTCCTGTACTCATCACTCATCACTCCGCACTCATCACTTCCCCGTCACCCCACCACGCTCCGCCGGTGGTTCAGATAGTCCCAGACCACGTACCGGTCCAGGTCTTTGCCGGCGCTGAAGAAAACGCGGCCGCGGGTTGACTCGGCCAGACGATAGGCGAACTGGATGTCCTCGCGGGACTGTGACCAGTTCGAGAGCAGGAACAAGTTGATGGTGATGCCCTCGCGGCGGCAGGCCTGGCCTTCGCGCATCGTGGCTTCTTCGGTCATGCGATGAGGCGGGTAGAGCAGGTGCAGCAGGCTCCCCTCGAAATGGGCCGTCGGGAGGCCGTCGGTGATCAAGATCACCTGCCGATTGGGCGTATCCTGCGCGGCCAGGAACCGCCGAGCCAGTTGCAGCCCATGCTGCAGGTTCGTGAAGTGCGGCGGCACGTCGAACTCGCTGGCCTCTTCCCGGCTCATGTCGAACCGCAACGCGATTCGCGGATGTGACAACGTGGGAATCTTCGGCAACAGCGTGGCGATCTCGCTGGAGTGCCGCGGCTTGGCGAAAGAATAGATTTCGACGAATTGCAGGAAGTCGCCGGGATACTCGCTGCGAATCAAGCCGTCGAGCGCAAGCGCCATCCGCTTGACGTTCACATACTGGCCGCCATAGCGCATCGAACCGCTCATGTCCATCAGCACCACCGTGGCACATTTCGGCGAGTTACGCGTGCGATGGACGACGATGTCTTCCGTTTTGAGTCGAATCGGCAACTGAGCGCCGCCGCGGACCATGGCGTTCACGAGCGTTTGCGGCAGGTCGATGTTGGCAATCGAATCGCCGAATTCGTATTCCTTCACGCTCGGCAGCTCGACGGCTCCTTCGCCGATGATCGGGCCTTGATGCCGGCCGCTGCGCGCCGCCTGCAACTGGCTGAAAATCTGATCGAGCAACTTGCCCTGGAAGATGCGCGTCGCCTTGGGGGTGAGCCGATAGCCTTCCTTGGTGCGTTCCAGCCCTTGCTGTTCGGCCAGCTCGCGCATCATCGCCTCGACGCGCTGCTGCATCTCGTTCAACTCACGCATCTGCTCCGGGTCGGCGTATTCGGAGAGGTCCTGGAAGTCGATGACGGCAATTTGCGCGGTGCGCTTCGCCTCTTCGAGCTGCTTAATGAGCCGGTCGATCGTTTCCAGTTCTTCCCTGATGGCGATCGCCTGCTCGACCGACATGCCTTGGCGCCCGGTGAACGCATATTTTCCGGCCAGTTCGTCGACCCCGTACTTGTTGCCCAGGCGATCGATGAGTTGCACCATCTCGCGGGCGAACTTGGAGCTATCGTCTCCCGACGCGTACCAGAGCATTTCCAAGTCGCGGATCTGCTCTTCGCGGACGGCCTGTTGAAACAACTTAGCGAGCTTGCCGGGCGGCTTCATACGGCCCGCGACGTCGAGGTATTCCTGCTTGACTTTTTTCTGGACCGACTCGGTCTCATACTTCGCCAGGATCTTGCGCTTCCGCTCGCGCAGCATTTCCAGCAGCATGTTCAGGCTCGGACCCAGGCCAGCGATTTGACTGGGATCGATGCGGATCGCCCGGGCGAGCTCCTCGTCGGTCAGTTCGCTCAGATCGCCATACGCGAGCATGTGCTCGAAGGCGGGCGTGACCAGGTCGGGTGGGGGCTCAGTGGGGCTCGGAAACTGCTGCGGATCGTACTTTTGGTACGTATGAATAATGCCGCCAAGCGGCCGAGGTTCCGACATCGATGTTGCTCCGGGTTTGCGCCTCGGCAATTGTAGCGCGATCCAAGCGGACGCCCAGAGCATAGCTTGGGTGGCTGGGGTCGAATGTACTCATTCGCCCCCAGCAATAAAGTCTGGGAGCGAGCGAGTACGCTCGGCCCCAGCCACCCGGCGATTGGCTTTGGCAAAGTCTGTTACTTCGACGCCACGCCCCCCGCCTCGTAGACCACGACGCAGTCCGGAATCGCCTTTTTCAGCGAATCCACCGCTGCCGGCGTGACCGCCGTCTTCTTGAGCGTTAACTTCTTGAGCGCCTTGAGCGATTCCAAATGCTTGAGCCCGGCGTCGGTGATTTTGGTGCTGCTGAGGTCCAGGTCCGCCAGCTTGGACAGTCCGGCCAGGTGCTCCAGCGTGGCGTCGCCGGCCTCAGTTTCGAGCAGGCTCAAGGTCTTTAAGTTCTTCAAGTTCGCCAGCGGGGCCGTGCCGGCGTCCGTGATGCGAGTGTGCCAGAGGTTCAGCAACTCGACCGACGTCAATTTGCCGACATGGGCGAGCCCTTCGTCATTCAAGCGGGTTTCACTGAGGTCCAAGTTAATCAGCCCGGTCATGCCGCTCAGATGATTGAGACCCGTCCCACGGAGCGGAATATCACGCAGCGAGAGCCGCTTCATCTTGGTGAAGCCAGCCAGGTGCGCGATCCCCGCGTCCGTGACGCTGGAGCAGCGGAACAAGTACAACTCGTCGAGCGCCGTGTGCGGCGTCAGGCTTTCCAGCCCGCGGTTGGAAATCTGCGTGTCTTCCAGCGCCAAACCCTTGAGCTTCTTCAAGCCCTTGAGGTATTCGAGCCCCTGGTCGCTAACGGCCGGATTGCGCAGGCGAAGTCGTTCGAGGTTTTCGAGCGCTTGCAATTGTTCCAGGCCGGAGTCCGTCACCAGCACGCAGCCGCGCAGGTCCAACACGCGGAGCTTCTTCATGGTCGAGATCGTTCCGAGCGCGACATCGCCGATGTTGTTGTAGAGCAAATGCAATTGCTCCAGCGACGACATCTTCGCCACGTGTTCCATGGCGGCGTCGGTCATATTGGTGGAGCGACGCAAGTTAAGCGACTTGAGCTCCTTCAACGCCTGCAGCAGCGCGACGCCGTCGTCGGTGATCTCCGTATTCTCGAGCGTGAGGTCCTTCAGCTTCGCAAAGCCGGCGAGCTTGCCGACGCCTTCGTTGTTGATGTTCGCGCCCCAGAGTTTCAGCTTTTCCAAATTCGGAAATGCGGCCAGCAGCAGGTCGATGTCGGCATTGCCGGCCTGGCGCTCATAGAGATCCACGCCGATCACCACGCCCGCGGGGTTCTTTTCCACCGAGCCGACGAGAATCTCGATCCGCTTCAACGCCGCGTCTTCCGCCTCGGAAGCGTTCGAAACGCGAGACCCCGCGGCGAACGCGGCGGCAATTAACAACACTCCCCAAAGACGGGTTTTCATGGCGGAGGGGCTCCGTGGCAGGCGCGTGGATCGAGGCAATGTGCCTCGGCAGTCAGTGACGTGGACTCTAGATTACCAGAGCGGCTGCGCGACGAAAACTGGGGCGAATGCTCGCCACTGACCTGAATCGGAACTTGAACCGTCTTAACCGACCGCGTCCAGCATCGACTGTGGGAGGCGTCTCCGACGCCGAAGATACGGCGCTGCTCAGTCCTGCAAGTCCGAACTGCAATCACCGCCCTCTCCATCGGCGTCGGAGACGCCTCCCACAGTCTTCTCACTGTTCGACCTGCTACACCTGGGCTAGCATGTCGAGTGGCATGATTCGATCCCTCGGTCCGAGAAACGCCCGATGACTTCCGCCGCTGATTTCGCCGGTTTGCGCGTCGCTTCGTTCGAGAGTCGGAAAGCGGACGACATGCGGCGGATGATCGAGCGATTCGGCGGGCAAGCGTTCGTCAGTCCGTCGATGCGCGAGGTGCAACTCGGCGACAATCCGCCGGCGGTCGATTTCGCCCATCGCTTGATCGGCGGCGAGATCGAGATGGTCATTCTGATGACGGGCGTCGGCACGCGCTATCTGGTCAGCCAGGTGGAACGGCAGATTGGGCGCGAGCGTTTTCTCAACGCGCTGTCCGATGTCGTGACCGTCGCCCGCGGTCCGAAGCCGGTTTTGGCCATGCGGGAGTTCGGCCTGGAAGTAACGCACAAGGTCCCGGAACCGAACACCTGGCGCGACGTGCTGACCACTCTGGATCAGGTGTCGCCAGTGTTGAATCTCACCGTGGGCCTGCAAGAATACGGCCTGCCGAATCCCAGCCTGGTCGCCGGACTTGAAGCGCGCGGGGCCCGCGTGATCACCGTCAAGGTTTACGGCTGGGACTTGCCGGAAGAGATGGCGCCGCTCGAAACAAATCTCCTCGCGATCGTGGCCGGCGAACGCGACGCGATGATGTTCACGTCGGCGCATCAAGTGATCAACGTGCTGGCCGTGGCGCGGCGATTGGAAATCGCCGAACAACTGCGCGAACAGTTAGGCAAGGTCGTGGTGTGTTCCATCGGGCCGACGACGAGCGAAATGCTCAGGCATCAGGGTTGGCCGGTCGACCTGGAGCCGGAACATCCGAAGATGGGGCATCTGGTGCAAAGCGCCGCCGAACGTTGCGGTGCGCTGCTGGAACGCAAACGCCGTGTGCATTTAATTCTGTCTGCGCCGACCGCCGCGACATCGAGTGATGATCGCACCGCGCCGTGGTATGACAGCCCGTTCATGAAGGCCTGCCGCCGGGAACCGTCGAACGTCACGCCAATCTGGTTAATGCGCCAAGCGGGCCGGTACATGCCGGAATACCGCGCGGTCCGGGCGAAGACCTCGTTCCTGGAGTTGTGCAAGAATCCGCAGCTTTGCGCGGAAGTGATGCTCACGGCTGTCGAACGATTGGGAGTCGATGCGGCGATTATCTTCTCCGACCTGCTGCCCATGCTGGAGCCGATGGGCCTAGAGCTGGAATTCGCCAAGGGGGAAGGCCCGGTCATTCACAATCCAGTGCGTGAGGCCGACGACCTCGATCGCGTAGCGGAACTGGAAAGCGTCGACGCGCTCGATTTCGTGATGCAGACCGTGAAGCTGACGCGCGCGGGTCTCAAGCCGGAGATTCCGCTCATCGGCTTCGCGGGCGCGCCGTTCACGTTAGCGAGCTACACCATCGAAGGGGGCGCGAGCCGGAATTTTCTCCACACGAAGACGCTGATGTACCGCGACGAAGGCGCCTGGCACGAATTGCTGGGCCGTCTCGCGCGGAGTGTGGCGCGATACTTGAACGCGCAACTCGCGGCTGGCGCGCAGGCCGTGCAGATTTTCGATAGTTGGGTCGGGTGCCTGTCGCCCGACGACTATCGCCGCTACGTGCTGCCGCACACCAAAGCGGTCATCGACGCCGTGCGCCCCGGCGCGCCGGTGATCAACTTCGCCACCGGCAATCCGGCGCTGTTACCGGCCTTGAGCGAGGCGGGCGGCGCGGTGATCGGCGTCGATTGGCGAATCGGGCTGGACGAAGCCTGGAAAACGGTCGGTTACGATCGCGGCGTGCAAGGCAATCTCGACCCGGCGATTCTGTTCGCGCCGCGCGAGGAAATTCGCCGCGGCGCTAGCGATGTACTGAATAAGGCCGCGAATCGGCCCGGCCACATCTTCAACCTCGGCCACGGCGTCCACGAGCATACGCCGGTCGATAACGTCATCGCGCTGGTGGATATGGTCCACGAGTTGAGCCAACGCTAATCGTTCCGCGTCGCTCTGCTTGAGACGGCGTTAGCAGCGCGCCGATTTCCGTTTCCGTCCGATGCGGCCCATGGTGCGAATTTTGTCGATGTATTCCGTGGCCAGCGGGACTTTGCACGAGGTGTCCCCCATGTCGACTTCCACTGCGCCGATTTTCTTCGCTACTTTGTAGGCGTGCGCCATGAGCGGTTCGACGTAAGCCGCGACGCCAATGACGAAGCCGTTCATGGAATAGCGCGTGCGGTTTTTCGCCGTGTGAATCTCGCGCGCGACGCGGTCGAGCAGTTTTTTGAGTTCGCCGAGCGGGAGTTCGTCGTCCGGCGTGATCGAGACCCAGCCGGTGAGCGTCGCCCAACCGGCGCCGGCGATGAGCTCTAGCTTTGAGTCGATCCACTCCCAACCGAGTTCCCGAGCGTGCGGACTCTCCGCGGCTACGCCGGCGACGGCATAGTCGCTCAGCATCGACCAATGCGCCCCTTTGGCCCAACGCTTCAAGTCGGACTTTTTCATCTGCGCCGGATCGGCCGCGATGCCAGCCAGATACATGGCATCGGCATTGCCCGTTTCGAACAGCGCGAGGGCCAGCGCGTGATCGCCCTTGAAGCGTTTGTGGAGCTTCTTCAACTCTTCGATCTTGACGCCGAAGCACGGCTCACGCGCGCCGTGTTTCATCAGCGTGCGCTTCGTCGTGGGATTGCCGAGACGTTCCAGTTCCCGCATTACTTCGTCGACAGTCATGGCGCTGGCTCGCAGTAAATGGCCGGAAGATCACCGGCCCACATTTTGCGATCGCGCCTACGCCGAAGCAACAGAAATTGCCGGATGTTACAACAAGCTATCGCGGACGAGACGTATTCCGCTGGGGCTTGGCGAACATCGCCTGGGCGGCCGCGTCGCGGCGCGCGAGCTGTCCGCTCGATTCGCGCGGCGTGGTGCGGCCGACGCTCACGTTCCGGGAGCGAAAATCGCCGCCGGAGCGCTGGCTCACCGGCGGAGCGTTCGGATCGATCGTCTCGGGCGGCGCGGCTGGCGTCGGGCTGGCCGGAGCGAACACCGGACGCGTCGGCACCGGATGCAGGCGCGGTTCCGCGCCCAGCATTGCACCGCCGTCGCCATCGCCGCTCCAGCCGTCCATCGCCTGGCACTCGGCGCAATCGCAGTCGCCGGGGCACGCCTCGTAGTCGTCGTGGCGGCCGAGGAGGTGGCTCACGCGGTTCAGTTCCAGCGCCATATCGCAGCGAACGACGAAGCCTTTGCGCTCGCAGCAACCCAGAGGCGCGGCCAGCCCGATGAGCAGCATGAGCGTGGCGTAAAGCCTGGCGCCGGACATGGAATTGGCCTCCGCGGAACGTCGGCGCCCGGACGGAAGAATTGCGCGCCCGGGACACCGCATGGAAGATCGGCCGCGCAATGCCGGCAAATTGAACCTAACCGGCAGATTTTGCCTATGAGGCGCGAATTAACGCGATTCCGAATCAACGGCCGGCGGCCCGCCTAGGCTTACGTCACGACGGAGTTGCGTCCAAAGCCAGCAGCAATCGGGCCAGGCGAGCACAACGTAGCACACCACGCCGATCGCGATCTGCAGCGCCAGGGAGAAGATGGTATCGAGCGGCGCGACTTGCCTGGTTTGCCAAGTCCAACCGTAGGCCCCCAGATGCGCCGCGACTACGCAGACTCCCATCAAAAGCGATGCGAGCAAGGGTCGCAGGATCGCACTGACCCAGGCCTGGATAGGCACATTGAGCGTGCGGAGCGACCAGACCTGATACGGAATGAATAGCCCGATCGACGCCGCGGCGTACCAACCGGCGAGGATGGTGACCGTATCCGGATCGTCGCGGAACCAACTCAGAATGGCGAAGCTAAGCAAGCTCATCGTCGTGGCGAAGGCGACCGACGCGGCGAACAGCCGATCGGCGCGCCCGACGGCGGCCAAGGCGCTCGACGTGGTGTTGATGAAGCCTTGGACGAGAATCGTCGGCGCCAGGGCGCGCAACACTTCGCCCGCGCCGTGCCAGTTCCGGCCGCCGAGCAACAGCATGACGTCCGGCGCGGTGACGCACAGGCCGACGGCGACCGGAAACATTGCCGTGGAGATCAGGCGTTGAAAGCCGAGATACACCTCGCGGAACGCGACCGCGTCGGCGCGCGCTCTTGCCAACGCCGGCAACATCAGGCTGTTCAATGGCGCCGTCAGCAGATACACCGGCCGCATCATGAAGTTGAAGGCCTGCGTGTAGTAGCCGGCGGCGACGCGGCCGTCCGCTTTCAAGAGCGCGCCGAGCAGGAGCTTGTCCACGTTGCCGGCCAGAAAGAACATCAGCCCCGCCCCCGCGAAGTGACTGCCGAAACCGAGCAATTGGCGCGCATCGGGATGGCGGCGCGGCGTCCCCGGCCTCCAACCGGCGGTCCACCAACAGAGCGCCGTGGTGACGCCGACCTCGACATACTGTTGCGCCACGAGACTCCAGATGCCGGCCCCGCGCAACGCGAGCTGCACGGCGGCGAAACCTGCGCCAGCCTGCGCCGCCAGTCGCACGAGCGCCAGCGCTTTCCAATTCATCGCGCGCTCCAGCAGCGCCTGATGTTGCGTGCCGAGCGACGCCAAGAACGATGCGCCGGCGAGGTAAAATGTGATCCAGCCGGCCGACGCGTCTCCATACGCCCAGGCAACCAGCGGCGCTGCGCACGCGGTCAGCACCATCGTCGCCGCGCCGATCCAGACATTCCACCAAAAGAGCGACGTCGAGGTCTCGGCCGACATTTCCTCGCGCTGCACGGCCGTGGCGCCCAGGCCGAGCGTGGTCAGGTTGCGGACCAACATCAGCACCGGCACGACCACGCCGAAGAGCCCGTAGTCCTCCAGCGACAGCCGCCGGTAGAGGGTCGCCAGCACAAGGAGCGAGATGAGTTGCGACGCGACCTGCGCCGCCAGCGCGATCCGCGCCCCGCGACGTACCAACTGCTTGAGCCGCGTTCCGCGCGCCTCCGCCTCGCTCTCGCGATCGTGTGCAGTCAATGTGGCGGTCCGGGAAGGGATCGAAGTGACGCCGCAAGTCTAGGTTGTCGGCCGCTGAGTGTAAATTCGACACGTTGCGCACTGTCCGAGGTCCGAATATGGAATTCGACCTATGGGAGGCGTCTCCGACGCCGATGGAATGGGCTCGGGCGCCTTCGATGAATTATTCCCAGGTCTACGCTTCATCCATCGGCGTCGGAGACGCCTCTCACAGTCGCTGACGTCAAATGAAGAACCTTGTTCGCAACGGGCGAGCCCGTTAGCATGACTTCCACCTACTTTTCACTTCTCCAGCGATGCTATGACCAGTCAGCCAAGCAATTCCGTTCCGCAGGTCCTGGCCGGGCAAGTGGCGATCGTCACGGGAGCCAGTCGGGGCATCGGCCGCGGCATTGCCATCGCGCTGGCCGAGGCCGGCGCGAACGTGGGCATCAACTTTCGTTCGCATCCCGAGGAAGCCGACGAAGTGGTCGCCGAGATCGAGCGGCTAGGCCGCCAGGCGATCCCATTGCAGGCCGATGTCGCCGATCGGGAGGCCGTGTCCGCGAGCGTGCGGCGGACCGTGGAACGCTTTGGGCGACTCGATATCGCCGTCTCTAACGCCGCCTACAGCGATCGCGAACAGTTCTACGCCGCCGATCTGCAGGGCTTCGAGCGGACGGTCAACGTCACGATGTGGGGCGCGTTCAATTTGCTCTGGGCCAGCACGCGGCAGATGATCGACCAAGGGGGGGGCGGCTCGATTGTGATCGTCAGCTCGCCGCACGCCTTTGTACCTGTTCCCCGGGCGATGGCCTACAATATGTCGAAGGCGGCGATCGACCAGATGGCCCGGACCGCGGCCATCGAACTGGTCGATCATCGCATTCGCGTCAACATGATTCATCCCGGCTGGATCGACACGCCGGGCGAGCGCAAGTACGCCAGCGAGGAGGCCTTGGAACGGGGCGGCGCGAAGCTGCCTTGGAAACGGATGGGCCGCCCGGAGGAAGTCGCCCGCGGCGCAGTGTTCCTGTGCGACCCGGCCAGCGACTACATGACGGGCAGCTCGATCCTGATCGACGGCGGCATCACACTCCCCTGGTGGGCAAACCGCGGCTCGGCCGTGCCGGATTGAGAAAAAGGGTTAGTTTGAAGTTTTCAGTGTTCCGTTTTCAGTTGGGAAAGGAGCATTCCTCCTCACTGAAAACTGAACACTGAAAACTTCAAACTCTTTAATTTCGTACCGGAAGAATTGAATTCACGAACGACACTTTTTTCTCACGCCCCCTATGCCCAAGTACTTGCTTCCCTGTGCGTGCGGCAATCAGATTCCGGTGGAGCCGACCGATGCGGGCCTAAACGTGACGTGCTCCTGTGGCGCGACGATCAAGGTGCCGAACACGCGCAGCATCTTCGCCTTGCCGCGTTTGACCACCGCCGAACCGGAAGACACGGACGCGTCCGCCGCGAAGTGGGGACTGTGCTACCAGTTGCTGACCGCCGGATTGGTGTGTGTGCTCTGTAGCGGGCTGGCGTTGGGATACTTGATCTACACGAAACCTGTGAATCCCGTCGAATCGATGGCTCGGTACGAAATCCAGCGGATGCCGATCAATGTATTGGTCGGACTCTGGCAGCAGTATCAAGATGGATTCCAGCCGCTGGATACGCAACTCGTAGATGAATTCGAACTTGCTCGCGACGAGAACCAGCGCCTCACCTGGGTGGCCAGTGCAGTCATGGGAGGGGGCGCGCTCTTGCTGCTGTTGGGGCTGCTCGCCGGCTCCAAACGACGGTGAGGAGAAGTTTGAAGTTTGAGTTTGATGTGTTCAGTTTTCAGTGAGGAAAACTTGGTTTCTCCCCAACTGAAAACTGATCACGACAAATTCTCTCCGCCCTCGTCCGAGCTGCATTCGTCGTACAAATAACGTCCGCGGTGCGCTGCGTGAGAATTGAACCGTGACGCACTACGATCCGCGGCTACATATTGTGCTGCATCAGCCGGAGATTCCGCATAACACCGGAAGCGTGGGCCGAACCTGCGTTGCCGTGGGGGCGAAGCTCTGGCTTGTGCGTCCGTTGGGGTTCCGCGTCGATGACTATTACCTCCGCCGCGCGGGGCTCGACTACTGGGAGCTGTTGGAGTGGGAAGTCGTCGACGATTGGGACGCGCTCCTCGCGCGGCTGCCGGCGCGCGAACCGTACTTCTTTACCAAGATGGCGCAGCGCGAATATCTTACCCCGTGTTACGAACCTGGCGATGTCCTGGTCTTCGGCAGCGAATCGCGCGGGCTGCCGGAATCATTGCTCACGAAGTACGCGGAACGCACGCTACGGATTCCCATTCGCGATGCCGTGCGGAGTTTGAATCTTTCCAACGCGGTGGCTGTTGCGGCGTATGAAGCGCTGCGGCAATGGGTTTAACGTCACGCAACGAACAGCCCATAGAGCCGGAAGCGTGAGCGCCCGGAGCACACTGGAGAAGACGATTTTCTAGGGCGCGCTCCGGGCGCTGACGCTTCCGGCTCTATACGCATCGGTGCTTTTTGCTATTTCGCGCCCCATGAACAAGTGGGGCGTTCGCTCCGTAATAATCCCACCAAGACGCGGAGCGATCTTTTTCCCGGGACCGGAGTCGTCCCCAGAAGGCTCGCTGCGTGTCTTTTTTGTTGCGCCGCGAAAGCGCCGTCCGCACTGCGGGCATGATCGACAATCTGACGCGAGCACGGTTTTCCCAGTCGTCAAGGTTGCGCCCATTGCCAAGGTTTTTCGTAAGAATCCGCGCGCTGATTTCGCGCGAATTCCGTACCTGAGTGCTAGATTACAGCTGAGGGATGCGGGGCGTGTAACGCGACCAATCCGGCCGCGACGAACGTACCGCTTCTGCAGTTCGTAACGGCCGACCGGCGGGTCGCCGGCGCTCGGCCGCTGGCGGAAACCCCGGGGGCCGTGAGCATGACGTAGGGTTGCGTGACGAAACTTCGAGACGAGCACCGCCTTGAACGTCGCACGGTATTTTCGTAGCCCAGATCGGAGACGTGTCGCCGACACGCGCCGGGCGCTGCGAACAAGACTTCGCGACACGGCCATTGACCCTGGCCGGTTCAACCCAACCAAATTGTAAGGATCGCCGCACGATGGGTTTCTTGAAGAAGTTCTTTCGCAATGTCTTTCGCGACACGTCCGCTCCGCAAGGCACGAGCAGCTTCGAGCGGCTGAGCGAAGACGAACTCGAAGCCCATCTCGGCGTCGTCCGCTACGGTGCGTTCACGCTCACCGACGCGGTCCGCCCGTCGTACGACTTACAGGTCGTGCCTCGTCAGGGTTATCGCCATGACGTGTATCACGACGAAGCCAGCAAGACCTCGGTCCCAGTGTTAATGGGGGCCGCCACGAACGAAGCGCTGTTCGAAGTCTTCATGGACTTGCTGGAACCGCTCGGTCCGGAAGTCGACGTCGTGCTGGAGACCAGCCACAACCGCGAGAACCGTGGCCACGTGGATCTTTACCGAGAGCACATCGACATGCCGGTGCTGAAAAGCATCCTGTATGATTTCGAAGACCTATTGCTCAACGACGGTTGCACCGGCATCGCGGTGCTGAACCCAGGCATGCCGCTGGAAGTGCAGTTCGACGAGCACAAGTTGCTGATCGTCTACGGCGAACGCTTGGAGCAGTTCGAACGCGTGTTCCAAGGCCGCGACGTCTACCCGCACGATGATTTGAAATTCATCACCGAAGCGGAACACGTTCACTCGTCGAGCGACCAGTACCTTGAGCAATTCGAACAGCTCAAGACGCTCCTCGGCATGGACAGCATGTCGTAGAAGCCGAGGGCGGGCATGCCCCCAGCAGGAGCGACACTAGCCCCTCGCTTGCGCGTCGGGCTAGTGTAGAGAAGTGACCTCGGCTACAGAAGGCATCGTGCCCCAGGGCCGCTTAGGCGGCCTTCTGTTTCAGCGCCTTGATGTGGGCGGACAGCCGGGACTTGAGCCGCGAGGCGGAGTTCCTGTGAATCACGCGGTGTGCCGCGGCGCGATCCAGGAAGCGAGCACAGCTACGCAGCGCCGTGTCGGCGTCCGCGACGTTTCCGGCCGCGATCGCTTCGCGAACCTTGCGGATTTGGCTCCGCAGCAACGACCTCGAGGACCGGTTCCGCGCCCGGCGAACCAGGCTCTGACGGAGACGCTTTTTGGCACTGGCAATATTCGGCATCGCTCAAACAACCGCTATCGCAAAGGGTTTAGGGAATTCACCTTCCGGGGCCAGCGAGCCAGCCTCGGGGGACCCATCTTTATGCCAGAGCCGACGCGGAATGTCCAGACCCGTTTTCGTGGCAAAAGCGGGGACGCCGGCACTTGATTCAGAGAGCCGACGCCGACTTCGCTCAGCTCAACTTGGCTTGCAACATTTTCTCGACCGCTTCCCGGCCGGTCATCCCGAGCGTGATGCCGGCCGCCTTGGCTTGCGGCGTGGCGTCGACGATTTTCGCTTCCAGCAGGTCTTCCGGTTCCGTCAACGGTTGCGACGGCGTACCACGGGCGATGGCGATCAGTTGCCCGAATTCGCCCGGCGTTTCGATATCGTAAATGCCGCAACCGACGATGCCGGCCGCGGTGAGGATCGAGCAATACTGGCCGCGATGCCAGCGGTTGCTGATGCCAATCGCGGTGCCATGCTCGAACTGCATGGCCCGGGTCGTGGTGCGGGGCAGAAAGTCTGACATAACGGGAATTCCTGAGTGGGGATCGCGCGACTTCCCGGCATCCTAACGCGCCGAAGGACGTCCGCAAGTATTTTCCGGAGCCGTAAGTGTCTGGGCGGCAACAGGTTGGCGACCCAATCCAGGTCGCGGCCGAAGAATAGTCCCATCGGGTTGCACGAAACTCCACGTTTCCGGCCACTAACCTTCGTGTACAGCGGCCAACGGATCCGAGGGATTTCGCCATGCGACTCACGTTACGCACCATGCTCGCCTACATGGACGGGGTGCTCTCACCGGCTGACGCGGAGGAGCTGCGCCGCAAGATCGAGCAGAACGAGGGCGCCGCCGGAATCATGCATCGCGTCCGCGACGTGCAGTGCCGGCTGCGTCTCGGTGCGCCCAAGGTCGAAGGCCGCGGGCTGGGCGGCGACGCCAACACCGTCGCGGAGTATCTCGATAACACGCTGCCCACGGATCGAATTCCGGAGTTCGAGCGGATTTGCCTGGAGTCCGACGCGCATTTGGCGGAATCGGCCGCCTGCCATCACATCCTGGCGTTGGTGCTCGGTGAGAGCGCGCAGGTCGAACCGGATTTGCGCCGCAAGTTGTATGGACTGATCGATGCGCCGCAGCAACCGCCCGAGCCGGCCCCGCCGGTCGCAGCGCCGCCGGTGGCGGAGCCGGAAGTGCTTGCGCCGCTCTCGAAAACGCGACGCAAGATGAACGTTCCGGAATACCTGCGGGACAAACCGGGCTCGCGAACCCTGCTCAAGGTGGCGATCGGCCTTGCGGCGGCGCTCTTGTTGGCGGCGGTCGCGGTGATGGCAATTGGGCCGGAAAGACTACTGAGTCAACTGCGCGGCACGGGCGCAAATCCGCAAGTCGCGCAAGGCGACGGCGACGACGCAAAAGATGCGGTTACAGTCGCCGACAAGGACGAAGTGCAATCGCCTGCGACTGACGAAGAAGTAGTCGATACCGACGAAACGGTCACCGATGATGAATCGTCGACGACGTCAAATGATGAGGAGCCGGCGACTGATGATACGGCACGGACGGTGAAGTCACCGGCGCTGAAGCCGGTTGCGGCCGAGACAGCGACGGACGAAGCAGTTACGGCCGATGCGCCGTCGCCGCCCACCCCCGACGCGGACACGACCGACAATGCTCCTGACGACACGGCGGAGGCCGATGCTACGCCGACCGAAGACGGCGCCGACGCGGACAGTTCCGGTTCAGATGCCGCGCCGGCAGCGCCCGTGGCGAGTGAAGTCGGGCGTTGTTTCCTGCAGAAGGACGTGCTGTTGCGCTTCGCGACCGATGCGGGTATCTGGAAGCGGTTGGTGCAAGGAGATGCCGTTTTCGCGGGTGATCGCCTGCTGGCCTTTCCGCGATTCAGCCCCGCCGTGACGCTCTCGAACGGCGTGGCCGTGGAAATGTCCGGCGCGACGCAGGTCGTGGTCGAAGGTCCAGACAGCGACGGCACGCCTGCCTTGCGGATCCTGTATGGTCGCATGATTCTGATGCCGCTGAGCGATCCGCAATCGCCGGTGCGGTTGTTGATTGGTGACCAGGAACGGGTCGTGACGTTCCCCGATACGAAATCGATGCTCGCCGTGGAAGTGCGGCCGGAACTAGTTAACGGTAGCGACCCGGAACAAACGCCGGCGCGGTTGAACATTGAGTTTTGCCTGGTGAGCGGAAAGCTCGGCTGGCAAGGCGCGGCGGCCGAAGCCCCCGCGGAGTTGGCGTCGCCGCTGCTGTGGACGACCGACCCCGCAGCGCCGGTGGCTGGCGGTGACGTGCCCAAGTGGATCCGCGACAAGAGCAAGACCGGCGAATCGATCGCCGCGCCCGCGATCGAAGAAGGAATCGCGACCGATCGCCCGGTGATCGTCTCTCTGAAAGAAGCGGCGAATCACCGCCAACGCGAGCTGCGTTCGCTGGCCGCCAAGTGTTTGGCGCTGATCGGCGAGTACGACGACTTCGTGGCGATTCTCAGCGATCCCGCCCAATGGCCGGCCTGGGACGGGCAGATCGAAGAACTACGCGCCAGCATGGCCCGTAGCCCCGAGGACGCGGCCAAGGTCCGCGTTGCCTTGGAAAAAGCTCGCTCCAGTGACGCTCAAGGTCTCTACCGGCTACTTTGGGGTTACACCGAAGAGGAGTTCGTCAAAGGCGGCGCTGCGCAGGAACTCCTGGCCGATCTGGAACACCAGGACATCGACTACCGCGTGCTCGCCCATTGGAACCTCCGCCAATTGACCGGCATGCGCCACCCCTACGACCCCCGCGAGGAAGACGGCAAATCGCGCAAGGACCGTGTGGAACTTTGGCAGAAAAAGGTGGCGCAGATGTTGAAGGACAAGGAAGGGGCGTAGCGCCGACTCAGGGAATTCGTTCAAGTTCGTTGCGCGTTGCTGACTGACATTGCTCCAACAGCGCCTCGAATCGTCCCTTCCACGTCGCGCCGCCTAGCTCAGGGTGCAACGTGCGCGTGAGTTGAATGATCTTCGCCGCGCGGGGGTTGTCACCCAGCCGATGATGCAACTCGGCGAGTTGGTACTTCGCTTCGAACCATTCCGTTGTTCCGGCGGCCGTCGCACGTTCGACGGCGCGCCAGCATTCGAGCGCTTCGCGCAGGATGTTCGCATCCTTGGATTCCGCGAGGAGTCGTCCCAGCGTGGTGGTGACGGCGACGTCTTCTGGCGAGGCGCCGCGGAGCTTGCGAAGTTGTTGAATCGCTTCTTCCGCACGCCCGGCGGCGGCCAGCACGGTAGCGCGTCGTAGTTCCCAAGTCCGTTGCGCTGGCAAATCATCGGCCTTGAGACCAGCTTGTCGGCGCTGGATCAGTTCCAATTGAAACACGGCGAGTTGCCGTGCGCTCGCTGGATCGACCTCGACGGGCAGTGCTTCCAACGCGACGTAGATCGCTTCGAGCGTTTCGCCGGGCGTCTTCGGGAGGTTTGACAGAGCGTCGTGCGCTGCGGCAGCTTGATCGGGCTGCAATGCTTGCGCTGCGAGACGCCAGGCTTCCGCCGCTGCGCGCTCCGTGTGCTTTGCTTCCGCCGTTCGCAGCGCCGTGGCGATTGCCGCTTCCGCGGCGGCATAGGATTGTCGCTCGCAAATAAGCAACTCCGCTTCCGCAATGGCTGCGATGAGCGCTGCCGAACCGGCGGCTTCACCTGCCGCCGATGGTTGCTGATACGTTGCGAAGTGGCGCAGTGCGCTATCGACGACCTGCCGCCGTTCCACGCCGGGCGGCAATGGCGCGAGCCAACGCTGATACACGTCGCGCGCAGTTCGCACGGCCGTCGCGGCGAGCGGTTCCTGCGCGTCGACTTTTGCGAGCAGCTCGATCGCCACGCGAAAGTCAGTGTCTCGCGCGTGCGATTCCGCCAGCGCAATCCGCACTGGACTCGCCGAGGATGCGTTCGGCCAGTGTTCGAGGTGTTCTTCCAGCCAGGGAACTTGGGCCGCTTCGTCTGCGCCGCTGCTGGCGAGATTGTAAATCGCCGCATAATGCGCGTCGGCCGCGCGAGGACTCCGCGGATGTGCAATCGCCGCAACGCGAAAGCGCTCCGCCGCCTGCGCGAACCGTTCCCGGGCTTGTTCGACTGCGGCCCCTTTCATGCCGAGCAGCAGTGCGGCGTCGAGATCTCCCGCGTCACTGGATTGCTGACGTGCTTGATCGTACGCGGCGAGTGCCTGGTCCGCCTGACCTTGTTGGTAAAGTGCGTCGCCGGCCTGGGACCAGGCTTGATAATCGGCCGTCGCGTTGCCGGACGTCAGTTGGCGCGCGAGACGCGCCGCGGCGATGTCGCCCCAAAAAACGCCCCAGCGCTCGCCGATGATCCGCACGCGACGCGAGGCCTCGGCGCTGTGCCGCCGCGCGGTTTCCTGATCTTTGTCGGCTGCAGCGCGCTCGGCGGCCGCGAGTTGGACTTCTAATAACGCTAAGTCCTCCTCCAACGCCCGTTCGCGGCCTTGATCGTCCGGCTGCAGTGCAATGCGCATTGCGCCGTCGACGTCTTCGCGCGCCAGCGCCAGGCGCAATCGTTCGGCACGCAGCACGCCGCGTTCCGACGCCGGGAATGAATCCATTTCGCAACGCGCGATCGCCATCGCCGCCGCGTCCCAGTGCGACTGCAAGCGTTCACAACCGATCAACTGAACGCGGCTCGGCCAGGCGAGCGGTTCTGTGTCGGCCAGTTCGCTCAGCGCGCCGAATAACTCCGCTGCCTGGCTTGCAGCGAGCGCGCGGTCTTCGCTGCCGGCGGGATATGACTCCGCCTGCCGCCGCAATGCCCTACCTAACTCGTAGCGGAGGTTGCGATCGGTGGAACGCAGTTCAGCGAAATCCCAAGGCGCAATGGCGCCGGCGAGGACTTCGCGCCGCGCGCCGCGTGGCGATTGCCGCGTTTCGGCCTCGGTCAGTTCTCGCGCGCGACGGAATAGTTTGATCGCCTCGCGCAAAGTTACTCGCGGAGGTTCCGCCGCTTCACCGTGAATGGCCAGCAGGGTTTCCCCTTCCGCCAGATACGCCAGACCGGATTGCGCGTACAACTGCGCGCGGCGCGGATTGTTGGCGTACTGATCGGCATAGTTGCGGGCCGTCTCACGCGCAGCTTGCCACAGCGGCTCTGCATCCGCCGACGGCGTGCGCAGCGCATGTTCCAAAGCCAATTGCGCGAGCTCCAAAGTCAGCGCATGGCGCTCGGCGTTCGTGAGCGAGGTGCGCTCCAGTTGCTGACGGCAATACTGCTCAGCGGCCGCGTATTCTCCAGCGGCTCGCCAGGCAGAGAGTCGATCATCATGGGGCGTGACCAAGGGCGCGGCGCGCAAGACTGCGTGGCTCAGTAGTGCAATGGCCGCAAAAATAACGACGAGACGCGCCATGGACGTATTATAGCCACAGTTGTTGGGCAGTTACTCGGTTGACCTCAATGCGCGGCGAATTGAATCCGCTCGAATCCGGCGGCGCGGCAACTGTCGTAGATGTCGATCATGAGGCCGAGCGGTACTTCGGGCGCGACGTCCAGAATAACAGCGAGTTGATCGTCGATTTCCGCCAGCGCGCGCACGACTTCACGGACTTCGCCCGCATCGGCGCAGCGCCGTTCACTGACCTGATACTCTAGCCTGCCGGCGCTTTCGCGCAGCGTGATCACGATCTCCTCAAAGTCATCTTCCGGCCGCGGCGCGACAGGCGCTCCGCCAACGCCGGAGTCGGAAAGCCGGCTCGGCAGTTCTTCTTCCGGACGGTTGAAACCCGCGGTGCAGACGAAAAACACCAGCAGCAGAAAGACGACATCGATCATCGGCGTCATCATCACTTCGAAGCCACGGCCGGCGGGATAAGCAGTGGGGCGGCGCATGCGGCAATTATGAACGCGAAACTCGGCACGCGGAAGTAGGGCGCTTCCGCTCTCAGCGCCGCGTAGAGAAAGCGACTATTGCGCCGCGGACCGGCTGCCCTGGGGCGAGCCGCCGATTTGTTGGCCGTGCGGCATCGGGCGTCCGGCGACCGCGTAGCCGAGGCGATGGAGATCCTCTTTGAGCGCCCGATATTCTTTGAAGCTGTCTTCGTACGCCCAGAGCGTGACCGCGGTCTCGGCCGGCTTGTAGGGCGTGAGATCGGCATGGAATTGCGAGCGGCTGGCGAGCGCTTCATCCAATGTCTCGCCGAGCACCATCGAGTCCGGGATGAGCGTGTATTCGGCGAGTTGGACGACCGACATTGAGCGTCCGGCCCGCATTTGCTCTTCGACCGAGGCGTCGATCCGTTCCAGGATGTAACGCATGCGAAAGCCGCCAATCGGCCCGATCGTTTCGGTCAGTTCCGGCTGGCTGCGCAGACGATAGACCTTGGCCTGAGCATCCGACTTGAAGCGATCCAGCAGTTCCTCGATCGGGATCATCGTCACGCGTCCGCCGCGCAATTGGAATTGCAGTTCCTTGCCGTTCACCGATTTGCTCATCGGCGTCTGGTAGCTGGTCAGTTTCACCGCCGGCGCCTGATCGAGCGGCGCGGCGAGCTGCTGTTCGAGCACGGCGAGTTGTTGCGTCGCTTCGGAGACCGCGCGTCGCCGGCCGTAATCTTCCTGTGCATGCGCGTCGAGGGCTTTGCGTTTGTCTTCGAGCATCCGCTCCCCGGCGGCGACGAGCACTGCGATGGCGTCGCGTTCGCGCGACAGTGACTGCGCTTGCATCGCAACGCTGCGCATCTCGTTGGCGAGCCTCAACACCTCAGCCTCGGCGGCAGCGTGCTCGCCCTGCAGCGCGCCGAGCGCCTGTTCCGCGGCAGCCGTGTCCGGCGCCGTAACCTTCCCCGCCTGGCCGGCGCGAATCCCCACGATCACCACCAAAATAATCAACATGCCGACGACATTGCACACGATGTCCAAAAAGGAGTCGCTGCCGAAGACTTCGGTATCGTCGTTTCGTTTACGCATGGGAGGAGTTTGGCGTTTTCGGTGTTGCTCTGTTGTGGCACGGTCTCCCGACCGTGCCACAACGCGGTTTTCAGTTTTCAGCTATTCAGCCACTGGGCTCGTTTACTCCTTTACTCCTACCTTCCTCACCGCGGCTTTTTCGTCGCCCCGCGTGCCGTGCTAGCCTTCGTTTTTTCCGCGACATCGAGACCGCTGCCTTCCAGTAGGGCTTTGATTTCTTGATACCGCGGCTGGCTGTCGGGCGTGGTTTCGAACTGCAGTTGCGGTTTCCAGTACATGTTCTGGCCGGCGATGCCCCAGCGATCCATGTGATCCCAGACGCGCGAGACCAGCTCTTCCATGGAATCTTCGGTGCGCGGCCCTAGCGCCACGACGTGTTCGCTCTTCGTGCCGCCGTCGGCGAGGATGTCCAACTGCTCGGGCGTACAACGCACGCGGATCTTTCGGCTGATCGGTACCGCGCTCGGGCCTTGATCGCGGACCGCCCAATCTTTGCCGCGACGCGATGCGAGGCTTTGCTTCGGCATGTATTGCCCTTGCCGCAGCGGCTCGCCGCCCGGTGCTTGATCTTCTTGTCCATTGCTACGCGAGGCGGTGTTAGATTCCGGCTTGCCGGCTTCCGTGCCCTGCGATGCGGACTGTCCGCTTGAACCAGGCTGACCGCTGCCCGCTTCAGCGCGCTGCCCTGTGTTGCCACCGCCCTGGGCGGAATTGCCGCCTCCTTCGTTGGCGGCCATGCTATCGCCGCTGCGCTGAAAGCCGCCGCGGTTCTTGGGCCCGTCGTGGTCGCCGGGGACGGATTCATCCCCTGGGCCTGAACCACCGCCTGCGCCGCGACCGCTTCCGCTACGTCGTCCGCTGGAGGATCGGCGTGCCGAGCGTCCATCCACCATCACTCCGCCGGTGGAGGGCGAGGCGCGGAAATAGGTCCCGTCGTCTTCAGCGCCCTGAAATACTTTCGGCGCAGCAATCGCCAGTAGGCGTTGCCGTTCACGGGCGTCTTCGGCGGCGGCCTTGGTGACCGCCAGGAGTTGCGGGTCGAGTTCCTGGTATTCGAGCTTCCAATCCTGATCGACGAACTCGTAGCCGAACTCGCTTCCCCAAGAGGTCAACGCCGCCCGCGCGACGTAATACGCGCCGATGCCGTCGGGACGGATCAACAGCAGCGGATACGGTTCGCCCGCTTCTCTGCCATCGTTATTGCGATTGCGGAGCAAGTATTCGCGCGCCGCCCGCATGCTGGCAGCCAACGGATTGCCGGGACCGAGGGCCCCGAGAAAATCGTCGGCCGTCAGGACCACGCCTTCGGGCTGAAGTATGATGCCGTCGTCGGTGCATTCAATGTACATCGGCCTGCGTTGCGTGGCGTTCGGGCCCTCGTAGGGCATAATCGCATAGCCGGGGGCTTGCTGCGGAACGAGTTTCTTCGCGTCGAGGGCCTCAGTAACCTCGCGAATGCGGGCCTGAATCGCCGCCATCTCGTCGTCGAGCGCCTGGTTCGCGACCGAGGGCGCTTTCAGTGATTGTTGCAGATCCTTGGCCGCTTGTTGAAGTGCGCGGTATTGTTCGCGCAAGCGTCGGGCGTGATCTTCGATGTGACTCAAACCGGCGCGCTGCTCGGCAAGCTGCGCCGCGGTCTGATCGCGCGATGCGTGGATCATGTCGATTCGCCAGCCCAGTTCCTCGCGCTCGACTTTGAGATGTTCGCCGGCCTCGTCGGCATCACTGCGCGCGACGGCCCGGTCGTGGGTCCGCTGCGCAATGACGATCAGCAGGACGATCAACGCCCCCATCACGCACAGCAGGACCGCCAGGAACGGGAACAGCGAAAACTTGGCGGCATCGTTCGGCGCGGCGCGGCGCTTCATGCGGCGTGGCCTACCCGGGCGCTCCGCACGGCGACCGCTTCATGTCCAGCGGCGCCCGGCGCGTGGGCCAGGCGGGCGTTCAGTAGATTGATCGTGGCGGCGAGATTCAGCAGCGTTTCTTCGAAGTTCTGCGATCCGGCCAGCGCCGCGAGGTTACGATTGAGCGCGTCTTCCAACCCGGTGAGTTGCCCCATCGCGACCAGCACGTCGCGCAGCACCTGGCCTTGTTTGACCATGTCGCCTTGCACGGAGCGCAGATTCTGCACGTTCTCGCCGAGTGCTTGCTGGAATTGATTCCAGTAACGGTGATTCTGTTCGGTCTGCCATTCGGCCGACGCCGCCAGCCGCGCGGCGTGGGCTTCGAGCCCTTGCGCCATCGAAGCGGCGAGCGATTGTTGCATTTGCTGCTGTGATGCGCCGAGCGTCGACTGCCAGATCTCTGCCTGACGTTCCACCAGTTTGCCACAGGCCTCGACGACCGATTCCGTCATCCGGGCGATGGCCAACAACTGCGGGTCGCGCTGCGTGCCGCGTTGTTCGAAGCGCAGGGCCAACTCTTCGCTGGCGCGAAGGTCGACCTCATTGAGCATCTTTTCTTCGTCTTTGGCGACCTGGAACTTGGTGAACATCAGCACCATCGACAGCGCCAAAGCGAGCGCCGTCGTATCGAAAGCCACGCCGAGGCCGGCCGTTACCGCGGGAAGCGATGCTTCGAGCGCGTCCGGTGATAGGTTTCCAATGGCATTAGTAATGCCGACGACGGTGCCGAGGAAGCCGAGAATCGGGATCGCCCAGACGATGATCATCACCAAGGCGTAACCGGAGTGCGCCTTGATCGACTCGCCTTCAGAAAGGTACTTCAGCTCGTCGTCCAGCCCATCGGCGGTGCCAGTGCGGGCGATGTGCAGCAGGGCAGCGCGCAGCCGCTGGCCCAGGTAGCTGGCTTGTTTGAGCGCCGGCAGCGCGCTGATGTTGCCGAGCAGTCGCTGTGCCGACGTCGGTGGTTCCGGCGTGCTGCCCATGGCTGGGAGCAGCGGCTTTGCTGTCAATTTGGATTGTGCGCCGACTTCGAACCAGCGAATCACCAACGCCGCCATGCCGATAAAGAACAAAATGGTTTCGGCGTAGACGATCGGGTGACTGGCGCAATAGCGGTATAGGAAATCACCGCCGAAATTGATCGTGTGAATGAGCGTATAGAAGCCCAGCGCCGCGAAGCCGCCCCACAAGGCGGAGGAGCGCATCAGCGCCAGGGCCATCCGGTTCGATTTACTCACGTTTCCAGTCCTTTGCAGCTTGGCCCGCGCAGGGAACTGCCCGCGGAGTCCATTCGTTCGGTAACATCGACGCAACCGGCAGAGTTTCTGCAGGTTCGTCGCACCAGGTTTCATGGTGCGCGCGTAGCTTAGAAAGCTGTCGCGCCTCGGCGAAGAGCAGTTCTGAGGGCCTGGCAGTCCGGGTAGAATGGGGCGTTTTCAATGGAGCGAGGGGGCGTTCGTGAGTGATCCGATTCTGGTGACCGGCGCTACGGGGTTGGTCGGTAACAATGTCGTGCGTACGCTTCTGGGCGCCGGGCACGCGGTGCGGACGCTGGTGCGCGTTTCGGCGGACTCGCGGCCGTTGGAAGGACTCGCAGTTGAGCAAGTGACCGGCGACGTTACGGACGCGGCCTCGGTCGCCGCCGCGGTGCAGGGCTGCGGGGCGGTGATTCACGCCGCCGCCGAGGTCCACATCGGTCGGACGGGACTGGAACGCCAGCGCCGGATCAATGTCGAAGGGACGCGGAACATTGCCGACGCGGCGCGCAAGGCGCGCATCCGACTGGTCCATGTCTCCACCTGCGACGCCATCGGGCAGGGCACCGCCGAGTCGCCAGCGACGGAGGACACTCGCCTGCCCCAGGCGCGGCTGCCGTATGTGATCACCAAGCGCGAAGCCGAGCGTGTCGTGCTCGGCAACGTCGTGGCCGGGTTGGATGCGGTGATCGTCAACCCGGCGTACATGATCGGCCCCTGGGATTGGAAACCGTCGTCCGGAAAAATGCTGCTAGAAGTCGCGGCGGGGCGAGGGACGTTTGCGCCGCGCGGATCAACGAGTCTGTGCGATGTCCGCGACGTGGCCCAGGCGATCGTCGCCGCGCTCACGCAAGGCGCGTCGGGCGAGCGATACATCCTGGCAGGCCGGACGCTTTCCTGGCTGGAGCTGTGGCGCAAGTTCGCCGAGGTTTCCGGCGGGCGCCGGCCGGTCTGCCGCGCCGGCCCGCTGATGATCTGGATCGGCGGCTGGGGCGGCGACGTCTGGGGGCTCATTCGCCGGAAAGAGCCGGCCTTCAACAGCGCCTCCGCGCGCCACGCCTGGCAGGAACGCCACTACAGCAGCGCCAAGGCGGAACAAGCACTGGGCTACACGATCCGACCGGCGGAAGAAACGATCCGCGACGCCTGGGCCTGGTTCCAGGAGCACGATTACGCGCGCCGCAAAGAAGCGAATGCCAATCTGTAGCCGAGGTCTGTGACCTCGGACGCTGGACGCGGGGGCTGAGAATGCGTGAGTCTCAGGCAAGACTTGGAACCACGAAAGGCACGAAAAGCACGAACGAAGGATTCTGAAGGTTGCTCGATTACCGCGTGACCGATGTAGGTCAAGGTTTGAACTGTTCGTGATTTTCGTGCCTTTCGTGGTTTTTGATGGCTGAGTCCAACGCGCCGAGGTCACAGAGCTCGGCTACAGAATACAGGTCTTGTTAGGCGCTATCCCTCGTAGCCGTACTTCTGCATCCATGGCCCCCAGCGGCGGCGGACTTCGGCCTTGGTGTGGTCATCGAGTTCGAAGTGATTCGTGCGGTATTCGGCCTGGCCGGACCAGAATTCCGAGAGCTTCGGTTCCAGTTGATCGAAGCCGCCAAGCTCTAATTGCTCGTAAATGCCGCGCACTTGCGCGATGGGGTCTTGAATTAGGTCGTCGTAGCGCACGTCGACCAGGCGATTCGCCGGCACGTCGGAACGATCGCGCTCGAAGCTGCGGTACATCCGCTCAAAGCTATCGAATACGTACTCGTCGAGTCCTTCTAGCCGCGGCGTCTGTAGGCCGTGTTTCTTGTAAAGCTGCGTCCACAGGTTGACGGTGGAAGGAAACACCACTAGCGGATCGCGCGTGATGTGGACGAAACGCGCATCCGGAAACATTGCGCGCAGCACGCGCAGCCGGCCTGTGTGTGGCGGGCTTTTCAACACGATGCGGCGCGGGTCCTGGTAGTTCACGTTGCGGAGGAACGTCCACAGTGCTTTTTTCCATCGCTCCAGGTCTTCGCTCGGCACGCCTTCTAAGGTCAAGTATTCCGGAGCGTGCGGGCGACCGTTCGGGAAGGTGATGTCGCGGTAAGTCGACGGCACGCCGAGATTGGCCAGCGCGAACTCGTCCTCCTGCGGCCGATGCCAGCCCATCACCATGTTGTCCATGGGACGCTTGGCCGGAATCAGAAACTTGAGAAACCGGTACGCGAACCAACTGGTGACGACGAAATGGTGCGGCGCGAAGCACTGATACGAGTTCGGCGACGTGTGCCGCTCGTCGAGCACCAGCAGCTCGTGCAGCAGCGTGGTGCCGGAACGCCAATGGCCAAGGATAAAGATCGGGGGCTGCGTGACCTTCGCGTTACGCAAAAACAGGCCCCGCTCCGCGATTTGCCCGAAGCGATAGAACGAGTTCACCAGCGAGATGAAATTCACCCAGAGGGCCGAGCGGCGGAACGGCGGATCGACTGCGAAATGGTTACTTCTCAGTAACGCCCTCCAGGTCCCAAATGTCATCCCCTCGCAAAGACGCGCCGACCAATCCCTGGGCTTGGTTGCCGGCGGTGCGGACTTCGGCGGCGAAGATTCGGCCGTGGCAGGCATCGGAACGGCTCAGGGGGCGAGTTCATGGCGAACCATCCAGTCTAGTCGTGCGCCGCGGGCGAATGTAGGGTCCCCTCCCGCTGGACAGCGAGGCGGTTCCTGCGATAAATCACGCCATTGCGTGATGACTGACTGCATCAGGACGACGGTCCGATGATCGAACGGCTACGATTTCCGGTAAGCGACGCTGATCTCGCGGCATTGGCCGACCTGCTATGGGACGCCGTCGCGAGCGGCGCATCGATCAGTTTCGTCGAACCCTTTTCGCCGGAAGTCTCCGCGCACTATTGGGAAAAGTGGATCGCACAAGCGCAAGCCGATCCGCGCCGCGTGATCCTCGTGGCACGCGACGAGCTTGGTATCACCGGCAGCGTGCAGCTTCACCCAGCCTGGGCGCCGAATCAGCCGCATCGTGCCGACGTGGCAAAGCTATTGGTCCATCGTCGGGCGCGCAAACAGGGCGTCGGCGCGGCGTTGATGCTGGCCGTGGAAGCCGGCGCACGCGAAGCAGGGCTATCGCTGCTGACGCTCGACACCAAAGTCGGCGACCACGCCGAGCGCCTCTACGAACGGCTCGGCTGGACGCGCGCCGGCGTGATCCCAAACTACGCCCAAAACCCGGACCGCAGCTATTGCGATACGGTGTATTTTTGGAAGTGGATCGAGCAAGGCGCTTCGTAACCGCGGCCGTTCACATCGTCATGTACTAAACCTACACACTCGCTCGCATTCTCTTGCGAGCACCCACGAAGCCGACGGCGCCCAGACAAATCCAGGTGGCGATCGACGCCGGCTCCGGCACCACGTTTTGCGGGACTTCTTCCAGCCCGAATTTGAAGTCGAAACTGCCATTCACTGCGCTGGGCAGCACGCCTTCCCCGTCGCCGATGGTCGATACTTTCAATCGGTAATTGCCGGATGTGAGCTGACCGCTCTGGCTGCCGTCCACGATATTGAAGCTGAACAAGGTCGTGTTGGTCGTCAATGACTCGAAGCTTGCAGTGCTAAACGCCTGAGCGGCGCCATTTCCGATGAAGAAGCCGCCCAATTGCGTCCAAGAAAACGAATAGTTGTAGATTCCCGTGATCGCCAGGTCGACGATCAAGCTCGATTCGGCCGAGGCGATTCCACCCAGCGGACGCACCGAGACGCTACCTGTTCCCGAGAACGGACCGGCGGGATCGGTGATCGTCGTGTTTTGAGCCGCGGATGCAAATGCGGCCGTGGTCGTTTGGGTCGAGGAGACGTTCCAAGCACCGGTCGCGGAATTTGTCAGCGAAGGCAGCGTGCCAGCCGCGACCGTGCGCGTGGGTGTGATCGATACGGAGGCCTGGACCGGCGCCACGGCCAAAACCAATCCGCCGAGCAAGAGAAAACGAACAAGATTGCGAATCATCGATG
The DNA here is from genome assembly GCA_034440135.1 of Planctomycetia bacterium. Classification (NCBI taxonomy): domain Bacteria; kingdom Pseudomonadati; phylum Planctomycetota; class Planctomycetia; species Planctomycetia bacterium. Next base: position 39,833 of record JAWXBP010000231.1, on the reverse strand, counting down.
GAACTCTCAGGATGTTTGGACTCGGTGAAAAGTGAGGCTTAAAAAAGTGCGTGTCACTCAATAATGGGTCCTCATTGCAGACGCCCCTACGGAAAGGAGCGTCGAGTCTCATGGCAACTGGATGGATTTTCTGCGGAATTATTCCGCCAGTTGTCTTACCATGGCCGGCCGATTAAGCTGGTTCGCAGTGCGATCTCGTCTCATTTGCCCCTTTGGCGGTTGCTCTGCGTGACTGCGGCCCGACGTCACGAGTCCTCGATCGACGAGGAGTTGCTCAAAGCGGCGCAACAGGGCGATCAGCCCGCCCTCAACACGCTATTGGCGTCCATCCAGCCGATGCTCTGGATCGTCGCGAAGCAGGGGCTCGACCCGCAACTCGCGGCGCGCGTCAATCCGTCCGACGCGGTCCAATCGACTCTCAGGCAAGTAACCGCCAAGTTATCCGAGCGCGCCTTCGAGAACGTCGCTCAACTGCGGCAATGGCTGCTTCTGGCCCTGGAGCACAAGCTTATCGACCTCGGCCGCCGGCACATGCGGGATTGCCGCGACGTGCGTCGCGACCGGGGGCATCTCGACAGCGATGCCAACCCATGCACTCGACTACCGGCGCCCGAGCATCACGCCCCCGAGGAGTTGCTAAGTCGCCGCGAACATGCGGATTTGGTGCGGCAAGCGATCGGGCAACTCTCCTCGCGGCACCGTGAAGTGATCGAAGCCTACTGGCTCGATGAGTTGCCGCTGGCCGAGATCGCCGCTCGGCTCGACTTGACCACGGACCAGGTCTGGGGACGCCTCACACGGGGACTCGGGGCGCTGCGCCAGGTCCTCAAGCGAGGCGAAGTTGGATGATTCGACCCGCAGTGACGTTTCCGGCGCCGGCACGCTCTCGGATATCCGCGAGGCGTTGAGTTGCGTGAAATTTTTGTGCGCCGCGGGAGAGCAGGATCGCGCCGGATTGAGATTCGCGGCCGACGCACTCGCGCGGCTGGAACAGGACCACGAGCTGATGGAACGGTTTTCCATCGTGCGCGAACTCGGCGCCGGCGGATTTGGCCGCGTGTTCCTGGCGGAAGACCAGCGCCTGAGGCGACCGGTTGCGATCAAGGTTCCGCTACCCCGCGTTCTTGCGCAACCGCGGCTGTGCGAACTATTCGCCGCCGAACCGCTAGTCGCCGCCAGCCTCGATCATGCCGGTATCGTCCCGGTGTTCGACGGCGGGCATGCCGGCGTCGTGCCGTACCTGGTGAGCGGCTATGTCGACGGACCGCCGCTCGACGTCTGGCTGGCCGAGCAAACGTGTCCCGTGGACGCGGACACCGCGGCGCGCTTGGCAAGCCAACTCGCCGAAGCCGTCGGCCATGCCCATGAGCGCGGCGTATTGCATCTAGACTTGAAGCCCGCGAATGTTCTTCTGGATACCCGCCGCGATGCGCATGGCGTCGAGCAGAGCTTTCCGCGGCTCACCGATTTGGGTTAGCTCGGCGTCTGCGCGTTGAAGATGTGACGGGCATGGATGGAGACGGGCGCGGTACACCGGCGTACATGGCGCCGGAACAATCGTCTGCGCTTCCCGGCGCAGTGACCGTTCGCAGCGACGTCTATGGGCTCGGCGCGATCCTTTGGGAACTGCTAACTGGTAAGCCGCCCGCACAGCAGCGACACGTCGACGAATTACTGCGACTGCGCGCAGATATCTCGTCCGATCTCGCAGCGATTGTCGTGCAGTGCTTGGAGGAAGCTCCAGAGCGGCGCTATGCCAGCGCGCTGGCGCTCGCGGCGGACTTGCGACGATACTTGGCACGCGAGTTCGTTGAGGCGCGCAACCCCGGTCAGCTCGAACGCTGGGCACGAAAAGCGCGGCGGCACCCCGTCGCTTGGTCATTGGTCGCAGCGCTTGTTGCCACGGCGGTGACAGGCGTTGCGTCAGTCGTTATCCAATGGCGCCGCGCCGAAGCGCACCTCACGACGTCGCAACAGGAAACTATTCGGGCGAACGCGAACCTCTCCGACGCCGAAGCAGCGATCGTGGCGTTGTCGCAAGCGGTGGAGGACGGTAACTTCGCCGCCACAATTCTTGGTCTGCCCGCCAGCGAGTCGAACGACGCGCTGACGCGGTTGCATGATCACGCGCTCCGCCAGGCGCGCATGAATGAGCAATCCCTCGAATTCCTGGCGACCACAGCGTGTCGTCAAGCCAGCGGTCACTCCCTGCAAGGCGATGACGTCGCCGCCGAGGCGGGCTATCGTCAAGCGTTCGACGTCTGGCGACGCGCGTTGCTGGCCGAGGCCCCCTGGATTGAGATCAATCGGTCGGCGGTGCATTGTGCGTATGTGTATGAACTGCATCAACGCAAGTTAAACGGCGGCAAGACGCCGACGAACTATATCGACGGCACTCGTGTTATGAGTATGCTGAACGCGGAAGACGAGCTTGACGCGGCCTGGCTCACGGCATATGCCGCGATGCTGGAGAAACGCTCAGGAATTCTCCGCCAGTACGAGCGATTCACCGAAGCGGAATGGCACGCTGATTCAGCCGCCTCGATTTTCCGCGTGCTGCGCAACATCCGCGCGGTTAACGTGGAACTATTGGTTGGCGAGGCTCGCGCGCTTCATCAACGGGCGCTCGCGCAATCGCGGCAGCTGGAATACGAACGCGCCGTCGCCTCTTGGCAAATGGCGATGAAGCTGATCGAAGGAACCCACGGTGAGTCGCCGACGAATCCCGAGGTCGCCCGCTGGCTGGCCAAGATCCAGGCGGGCTACGTGCGCCACGTCTGGAATCGCGGCAACCTGCGTCAGGTCCGCAAGGAAGCCGACGAGGCCAGGGCGATTCTGGAAGCTCTCCTGACGTCGAAGTCGCCCGATGATGCGGCCGCCGCACCGTCGGAAGAAGTGCTCGACCTCGCCGATATGCAATTCGCCTGCGGCGATCTCTGCGAAACGGAACGCCGACTGAACGAGGCCACTGCTTTTTGGCGGCCGGCGCTGGAGCATTTCACCGCCTATTACTTGCATCATGCTCCACAGCCGGCCGAGCGGCTCCGCTGTGCCAGGTTGGCTTTCCAGTTGGCCCAAGCGAGCCGTTCGCTCGGAAAACTCGGCGACGCCGAGGCAAATTATTTGCTGGCCGTGGAGTGGGTGCGGCCGATTTTGGTCCGCCGCGCCCCGCGCGAGGACGTCGTGAAGCTGATGGCGGCGTGCTACGATGCTAGGGGCGACATAGCCTGGCGGGACGGTCGCATGGTTGAGGCCGGCGGTGCATTTGACTCCTCATTTGAAGTACTACAAATCAATGCCAGCGCCCGGCGATTCGACAACGACGCGCGACGCGCGGAAAGGCAAGCCCAACAGGCGCGGCGGGATCGCGTCGGCGGGAATTGATTCATGAAGCTGCTGAAAATCGCCGCCGGCGTGTTGAATCAGACGCCCTTGGACTGGGATGGCAACCGTGCGCGGATCGAACAAGCGATCGCGGCGGCGCGCGGCGCCGGCGCGAGCATGCTCTGCCTGCCGGAAATGTGCATCTCCGGCTATGGGTGCGAGGACGCGTTTCTTTCCCCAGGCGTACAACGGATCGCCTGGCAGGTACTGCACGAGCTGTTGCCGAGCACCGCCGGAATGGTCGTCTCGCTCGGCTTGCCGCTGTTTCACAACAACGCGCTGTTCAATGCGGCTTGCCTGGCGGTGGATGGACGCATCGCCGGGTTCGTGGCCAAACGCTTTCTCGCCGGCGACGGCATTCACTACGAACCGCGCTGGTTTAAGCCTTGGCCCGCTGACCGCCGCACCGAGTTGGTCGTCGACGGCGCGAGTTATCCGCTGGGCGATATCTATTTCGATGTCGGCGGCGTCAAGTTTGGCTTCGAGATCTGCGAAGACGCCTGGGTCGCGAATCGGCCGGGTGCGGAATTAGCGCGGCGAGGCGTCGACGTGATCTTGAATCCCAGCGCGAGCCACTTTGCCTTCGGCAAGATCGACGTGCGGATGCGTTTCGTGTTGGAAGGCTCGCGCGCGTTCGGCGTCAGCTATGTCTATGCGAACTTGCTCGGCAACGAGGCGGGACGCGCGATCTACGACGGCGGCGCGCTGATTGCTTCCGGGGGACAACTCGTCGCGGCGGGGCCGCGATTCTCTTACGCCGATCAACAAATCACCTGCGCCGTGATCGATATCGACGGTACGCGGATGGCCCAATCGCGCACCGGCAGCTTTCAGCCAGATCTGACGCCGGGCGAGGATTGCGTCAGCGTGCCGTTTCGCTTTCCGGCGATTGCGCCGGAACGTGCCACGATTACGCGCGACGCCTGGGAAAGCGGTCCGCATGTCAAGGAAGAAGAATTCACGCGTGCCGTCACGTTGGCCCTGTTCGACTATTTGCGCAAGAGCCGGTCGCGGGGATTCGTGGTCTCGCTCAGCGGCGGCGCGGATTCCTCGGCCGTAAGCTGCCTGTGCGCGATGATGGTGCGGCGCGGGACGCAAGAACTGGGGCGCGAGGCTTGGCGCGCGAAGCTGGATTATTGCCTCGAGTTGAACGGCGCTGCGACGGACGACGCCATCATTCAACGGCTGTTGACGTGCGTCTATCAGTCGACGCGCAACAGCACGCTGACCACGCGCGCAGCCGCGCGGAGCGTGGCCATCGCGCTCGGCGCAGAGTTCCTGGAACTGGACGTCGATGCGCTCGTGCAGCAATATCAGGGCATCGTCAGCGAAGCCATCGGTCGCCCGCTGGATTGGGCGCGCGACGATCTGGCGCTGCAAAACATTCAAGCCCGCGTGCGCTCGCCGAGCGTGTGGCTGCTGGCAAACTTGCGCAACGCCTTGTTGTTGTCGACGAGCAATCGCTCCGAGGCCGCGGTGGGCTATGCGACGATGGACGGCGACACCTCGGGCGGGCTCTGTCCGATCGCCGGCATCGACAAGGCGTATCTGCGCCGCTGGCTGGTATGGCTCGAAAACTCGGGGCCGGCAGGCCTTGGTCCGATCGCGGCGTTAAGCGCCGTCAACGTGCAACCGCCGACGGCCGAGCTGCGCCCGCAGAGTTCGCACCAAACGGACGAAGCCGATCTGATGCCGTACGAACTGCTCGACGCGGTGGAGCGCGCGGCGATTCGCGACAAGCGAACACCACTCGAAACGTATCAATTGATGCGCGTCGCGTTCCCGCAATACGAAGTGCGCCAATTGGCCGCTTGGGTGGAACGTTTCTTTCGCCTCTGGTGCCGCAATCAATGGAAGCGCGAACGCTACGCGCCGTCGTTTCATTTGGATGACGAGAATCTCGATCCCAAGACCTGGTGCCGCTTTCCCATCTTGTCCGGCGGCTACGTCCGCGAATTGGCGGAAATGTGGGCTGAAGTCGCAGAAACATAGTCTCCTTTCGCTCCGCGAAAGGCAGTTCCTTTCGCGGAGCGAAAGGAGACAATGAGGGCAACGCACTGCACGACCGCCAACGGAGAACGCGCCATGAATGAACCTGTTACGCCACGCCGCACCGTGTTGAAGCAAATGGCGGGAATCGGCGCGGCGATGCTGGCGCCTCCCGCTTTGGCGCAAGGCGCGGACTCCGCCGTCGTCGCGCCGGCCAATGCGATCGTCACGGAAAACGCCCGCGCCGGCACGCGCGATTGGATGCTCTCGAAGACCGGCGTAGATCCGGCCACGAAGTATCGTTGTCCCTGGATCGAGGGCTATTGCTCAAAGTCCAGCGTGAGGCCCGGCGAGACGATCACGTTTCACGTGAGCACGAATCCGGTCTCCGAGTTCACGCTGTCGATCTATCGCCTGGGCTACTACGGTGGCGACGGCGGACGCTTGATGGCCGAGTTGGGGCCGTTTCCAGGGAAGACGCAGCCCGATCCGGACGTCGGCCCGAAGCGGCTGCGCGATTGCCATTGGGAGCCCTGTCAGGAGTTGTACATCCATGAGAATTGGCTGAGCGGCGTTTACGTCGGCAAGCTGACGGCGCTCGACAACGGCTGGCAGAGCTATGTGATCTTCGTCGTGCGCGACGACCGCCAGGCCGATTACCTGTTTCAAGTCAGCGACAACACCTGGCAGGCGTACAATCGTTGGCCGTCACAGTTCTCGCTCTATGACGACGGCCAGGACGAATGGTATTGGGGAGGCGGCGTTCAGGTCAGTTTCAATCGGCCGTACGGCAAATACTGCCAGATTCTCGATGCTCCGCTCTCGATCGGTTCCGGCGAGTTCTTTCTCTGGGAGTTCCCGCTCGCTTACTGGATGGAATCTCTCGGCTGCGACGTGACTTACGCCTCGAACATCGACACGCATCAGGATCCCCTGCAACTGCTGCGCGCGAAGGGACTCATCTCCATTGGGCATGACGAGTACTGGAGCATTGAGATGTTCCAGCATGTAAAGCGCGCGATTGACTCCGGCGTGAACGTCGCGTTTCTCTCCGGCAACGCCATCTGCGGGCGGATTCAGTTCGACCCGACGTTGCGCGCGTTTGAACGCGTCGGCGTCTACGGCCCGCCGGGAGGCATGCGCGATTTCGTGGCGATGAAGTCGCTGGCCCATGAGCGACCGTACGCGAACGAGTTGATTGGCGCGCACAGCACCGGCCCCGTCACCGGCGGCGCGGATTGGATTTGCAATCTTCCGGATCACTGGCTGTATGCCGGCACGGGGATGAAACTCGGCGACCGTGTTCCCGGCGTGATCGGTTGGGAATGGCATGGCGATCCCGCGCCGATTCCGGGGCTCGAGATCGTCGCCACCGGCGCGACGCAATCAGCCCCCGGCACGCCGAACGAAGGCGTTTACACGGCAACCGTCTATCCCGGCCCGAAGAATAACTTCGTCTTCAACGCGGCGACGTGCTGGTGGGCCGACGGGCTCAGCGTTCCGCCGGGTTATGTCCGCCCAAAAGTCTATACGGAACCCCAAGGCCCGGACCCGCGCTTACAACAGATCACCAAGAACGTCCTCGATCGAATGCGGGCGTAACAGACTGAGCCTGTCCGACCGACACTCATCACTCATCACTCCGCACTCATCACTTGCGCATGTTCGCACTCCTCCTCGCTGCGGCGATCTCCGCGCCGCCTTCGACCTACTGTAATCCCATCAACATTGACTACGGGTTCTGCCCGATTCCCAACTTCGTCGAGCAAGGGAAGCATCGCGCCACGGCCGATCCCGTGATCGTCACGTTTCGCGGCGACTACTATCTATTTTCGACGAACCAATGGGGCTACTGGTACAGTCCTGACCTGTCGAACTGGACTTTCTGCCCGCGCAAGTTTCTGCGGCCGGAGCACATGGTCTACGACGAATTGTGTGCGCCCGGTGCGTTCGTGATGGACGATGCGATCTATCTGATCGGCTCGACGCATACCAAAGACTTCGCGCTTTGGAAGAGCGTCAACCCGCGGCAGAACGAATGGACGGAGGCCGTGCCGAAGTTTCAAGCCGGGGCCTGGGATCCGGCGTTCTTCGTCGATGACGACGAACGACTCTATCTCTACTACGGTTCCAGTAATCTCTATCCGCTCTATGGATGGGAGATTGACCGCAAGACGCTGCAACCGATCGGCGAGCGGCGCGAGCTGATTCATTTGAACGACGCTGAACATGGTTGGGAACGCTTCGGCGAAGGCAATGACAATACTTTCTTACGCCCATTCCTCGAAGGGGCGTGGATGACCAAGCACGGCGGCAAGTATTACTTGCAATACGCTGCGCCCGGCACGGAGTTCAGCGGCTATGGCGACGGCGTCTACGTCTGCGACGCGCCGCTGGGGCCGTTCGAGTATCAACCGCACAATCCGTTCTGCTACAAGCCCGGCGGTTTCGCGCGCGGCGCAGGACACGGCGCGACGTTTCAAGATCCGCAGGGAAACTACTGGCGCACTGCGACGATCGTGATCGGCGTCAAGAACAACTTCGAGCGACGGCTCGGCATCTGGCCAGCAGGCGTCGACGACGACGGCGTGATGTATTGCCGCACGGCGTTCGGTGACTATCCGCACTACTTGCCACAGTCTGGCGAGCAAGCCGGGAAGTTCACGAGCTGGATGCTGCTCAACTATCAGAAGTCGGTGACCGTCTCTTCGACACTCGGCGGATACGCCCCGAACTTCGCCGTGGATGAAGATATTCGCACCTATTGGAGCGGCAAGTCGGCGGACAAAGGCGAATGGTTGATGAGTGATCTGGGCGAGGTGAGCACGATTCACGCGGTGCAGGTCAACTTCGCCGATCAAGACGCCGACGTGATGGGCAAGGTACAGTCGCTGTGCCATCAGTACGTGATCGAATCGTCGGTCGATGGCCAGGCATGGCATCCACTGATCGACAAGATCGACAATCGCCGGGACGTGCCGCATGACTACGTGGAGCTCGACGCGCCAGTCGAGGCTCGCTACGTCCGCATCACCAACCATCACATGGCCACGGGTAAGTTCGCTCTAAGCGGCCTGCGCGTCTTCGGGCATGGCCATGGCGCTGCGCCAATGCCGGTGGAGCGCTTCGCCGTCCTGCGCGGCGACAGCGAGCGCCGCAACGCCTGGCTCAAGTGGCAGGCCGGGCCGGACGCGACGGGGTATGTGATCCACTCCGGTGTCGCTCCGGATAAGCTCTACACCAGCGTGATGGTCTACGGCGAGAACCAATATTATTTTCGAGCGATGGACCGAGACCGCAGCTACTTCTTCGCAATCGAAGCCTTCAACGAGAACGGCATCTCGCCGCGTTCGGCGGCGATCGAAGTGAAATAGCTGTGTAGTTATTCTCCTACTCCTTTACTCCTCCAAACTCCGCCCCTCTACTCCGCCGCCGCTTCCGCCGCTTGGACGCCTTTCCGGTTCTGCTGATAGAAATTCTTGTCAAAATACTCATTCTGGCCGGACTGGATCATGCTGTTGCTTTCGTAGAGTTGGTCCAGCAATTGTCCTTCCAGCTTTTGCTTCGATTCCGCGCCGTCGCTCGGCGTTGGCAAGGCCTGCTGTTGTGGCGCTTCCGTCGGCGCCGGCGGTTGGCCCAGCCAATGTTGGCCGCGATAGAAGGCGTAGCGATTGTTCTCCAGCCGCGCGATCACCGTCGATTGTCCGGTGATGCCGTCGGCCACGAACACGCCGCGGAGGTCGGTTTCGCCGGAGGTGAAATCGGAGTTCGCCGAGCCGATCGCCTTGACATGCACGTCGGCGACGAATTTATCCAGCAGGACGTTTTTCACTGTCGCGCGAACGCGGCCGGACGAGGCTTCCTCCTGGATTTCCATGCCGAGCGGCGTGATCAACACCAGCCCGCTGGCGTGCAAATCCTCGCCCCGGCAGACGACGAGGTAAGCCCCTTCGTCCTTCATCGGCAGTTCCAGCTTCTGCGTGCGATCGCGATAGTCCTGGCCGTCGCCGAGCGCCACCGCCACTTCATGGAACGGCCGGATGCCGGCCAGATTGATCTGCGTAATGTTGCCCAGGTTGCGGTTCAGCAAGCTGTACTTCAGCAAGTCGATCCGATAGACCTTCACGTCGCAGGCCGCCACGTTGCGGAACTTGAGTTCCACCGTGGCCGGCTCGCCGGGGCGAATGGTCGAGACTTCCGGCAGCGCGATTTCCTTCCGCACGAAGTATTGAATCGCCTGGGCCGCGTCCGGGAAACGGTCTGCCACGCGGGTGTATTCTAAAATCGCCTCGGCCGCCTTGCCGAGGCTGTGATACACCTGCCCCAGGATGTACACCGCTTGCCACCTGTTGTTGCTCTCGCGCTCGACGCCATTCGGTTCGGCGAATTTGGCCTCGGCCACCTTGCGGCACATTTGAAGTGCCTGCTCGTGCTCGCCTAGCGAGAAGTGCGAATAGCCGATCACGTACCAGTAGCTATCGACGTATTTGCTCTTCGGATAGCGCACCGCATAGCGCTCGCAGGAGGTGATCGCTTCGCGGAACGCTTTCAATTCCAACAGCGCCGCCGCGACGCTGAAGCTCGCCTGATCCGCGGCCGGATCGTCGGAGTGTTGCGTGAGGAAGTCGTTCAACATGCCGGCCGCCTGACGGACCAGGTCGACGCGATTGACTTTTTTCTCGCGCAGTTTCGGATCATCGGCCGCCGTAGGCGCTTTGCTGAACACGCGTTGCGCTAGCGAATACGTCGCCGCCGCCACGTACGGCTCCGGCGGGTAGTCGCCCAACGTCTTGCGCATCACGTCGACGCTGCGGAGGAATTCGCCCTGACCTTCGAGGAACGCCGGCACCGCGCTTTCGCGGAGAAAACTGTTTTCCACCGTCGCGCGGAACACCAGATACGCCCGTTCGTATTCGCCGAGCGCGTCGTAGGCGGCGCCGACCCTGATGATCTTATCGAAGGTCAATTCCAGGTCAGGCCATTTCTCTTTGATGATCTCGAAGAACCGCACGATCTCGCGATCGGGTCCGGTCTCCAGGTGAATATCTAACAACATCCGCGCCGTGTCTTTGTATGGATCGGCCTGCAGCTTCCAGTTGGTGAACAGGTCCTGCAGATGTTTACCAGACGCCTGGTAGTCGTGCCGTTCGAAGTGGCGCTTGCCCAACTCGTACAATTCCTGCGGCGTGAGTCGGTACTCGTCGGCGCTTTGGGCACCGAGCGGCAGCACGGCCAAATCCTTGACCGTCGTGGTGACGAATTGGTCTGGTCGATAAGCGCTCCGCAGCACGGTTTGCAAGGCGCGATACTTGCCAGGCAGATAGCCGTGGACTTCGTACCGAATCCCTTCGATGTACCGTCGCGTGCCGATGTAGAACGTGATCGCGCCCGGCGAGATTTCGTAGCGCTCGAAGCCGCCGGTGATCGATTGCTCAATCACGGTCGTCCCAGCGGGAATCGGCTCGGTCACGACCAGATATTCCAACTGCTCTTCCGGTTCGCTGCCCGTCAGATTCTGTCGCCAGAGGTTGATCTCCACCAAGCCGCGCCGGCCGACCGGCAATTGCGTGAGTGGGTTGCGGAAGTGTTGGTAGCTCCCTTCCAGGATGCCGAAACCGCGCGAAACAGGTTGCCCGTCGAATTCCAGCGGCGCCGGCTCGTGATGCCGTTCGATGCCCCAGGCGGCGGACGTGCCTTTCAATTCGCCCGCCGGTACGAAGCCGCTTAGCACGCATTGATAGGTGAAACGCCCGCGCCCCGCGAGTTGGAAGTTAACGCGCTGCTTGCCTTCCTTGAGGAACTTGATCGGCACTTCAATCGTCCGCGTGCCCGAGTTTTCATCAACGTCAACGACTTCCACCTGGGTGTCGTTGACGAACACACTTAGCTTGTAGTGCTCGCCGGCGAATCGCTGCGCGGCGAACCACTTCGCCAACGCCACGGTCGCGGGGCCGGTCGCCTTGTCCGGCGCCCAGCGGTTGCCGGTGCGATGTTCCATCAGCCAGTTCACCAACTCGCGCGTTTTCGGGCTCTGCGGCGCAATTTGCATCGAGGCGAAGGCGTACAGCGCTCGCAGTTCGACCGACGATTGATTCCACGGCAAGCAGCCGAGCGCCGCTTCGCGCCGCATGGATTGATCGTCGAGGTTGCGTTCGGCCAGCACGGCGAGCAATTCGCCGGCCGTCGCGTTGCGTTGCATCGCCACGAAGGCCAAGGCCAGATGCGCGAGCGCCGCATTCGAAAGCGCCGGGCGATTGCGGTACAATCGATTCGCCAGCGTAAAGTCGCCGCGGTCGGCGGTCGCCAAGGCATGCAGCAACACCGCCTTGGTCTCATAGTCGTCCTCCGCGGTCTGCGCGATCAGCGTTTGCAGGTAGTTCGCCGCGCGGTCGAAGGCGTCGGCCGGCACGGCGTACCCGGCTGCACGGGCCAGGCTCATCGCCCACAGCACACGAGCCGAGGTGAAGCGATCGCTCGCCGTCTGCTTGCCCGTCCAACTCCAGCCGCCGTCGTCGTTCTGCGCGGCAATCAACAGACCGAGCGCGGAACGAATCCGCTCGTCGAGCGCGTTCGATTCCGGCCCAGCGGCCTCGCGCGCCGCGCCGATCAACTCTTGCAAGCCGACAGCGGCCATCAAGTCGCTGGTCGTGGAGTCGATGCCCGAGGTGTACGCCAGGCGTTCACGCAGCACGGGCGACGATTCGCCGAGCACGATATCGAGCAAGCTGCGTTCGACGGTCGGTCCGACGATGATCTGCAACGTCTGCGCCTGGAGTTTCATCTCACTCGGCGGTTCGAGCCACGAGGTTGCGTCGCTCTGCGCGGAACCGGACGACGAGGCGTAAACGGGCATCCCGAACGGCGTTAGCGCCACGCTGCGGCGCGTTACATCGGTGACGTCGCCCGTGGCCACGGTCAATTCGAACGCGCCGTCCAAATCCGCCCCAGCGGCGCTTGCGGGGCGCTCGACCGTGATCGGGAACGTGACTTCCTGCATCCCCTTGCCAGTCACCTTGACGGTCTTAGTTTCTGTGATCGATTTGCCGGCAAAGGTCGCCTTGAGCGTGACTTTGATTTCGCCCGTGTCGAGCAAGTTGTTGTGAATCGTCGCCAACACTTCGGCCTGATCGCCGTCAGTGAAGGCGCTCGGCAGTTTCAATTCGCCGAACAAATCTTTCTTGACCGCCAGCGCATCCTCGGCCTCGCCGGCCAACGTGTCGGCGGTGATTCCCTTGGCTTGCAGCTTCCAGGCGGTCGAGCGATCCGGCAACACGATCGACACCGTGGCTGTGCCCGAGGCGTCGGTCACCACCGCGGGGTTCCAGTAGCCGGTCTCTTGCCAATCGACCAACGGCAACACCACGGCGCCTTGTTCGGCCCACTGCCGGACGAGAATACGGCCCAGATTGTCGTCGGCGGCCAGTTGATGGAGGTTCAAATACCGCACGGTTCCATTCGCGAACAACACGTTGGCGTCCTTGAGCCCCAGTTCGGAGTAGCGGTTCAACACGCCGAGCTTTTCTTCCTGGATCTGCGGGCGATCGCTTTCCGCAAAGTACACGTGCCAGCCAAAATCGTTGCTGGCATTGTGCTTCGTGTCCGGGGCATTCATGTCACCGCTGACCAACTCCTCAACCATAACTCCGGCTTGCGATTTGCCTAGTGATTCCTTGAATCGAAGGTCCATTGCTCCGCCTTCGCCGCCTCCATAGGGGTGCCCAGCGCGGCGCTGCAGCCTATCGCCGAAAGGGTCCGCGTCGGCATCCATATTCCCCGCGGCTGGCGCCGCCAACTCGACCGCCACCGGCACGTCGGCGCTCCAATGCGTGTCGATGCTACGCGCCGCCCGCGTGGCGGATTCCAGGCCCTCGTCGCTGAATTCGCGCAGCCGTTCGGCTTCCGCGCGGGCGATCTCGACGCGATCTTCCTCCGCCAGCAGTTGCTGGTTGATCGACCGCGTGTCGGGGTGATAGCAAAACGTGGAACTGCTTGTCGTCCGCACGGCCGGCTCGCGCGGCTGGCCGCGGAAGAAGTCGCCGATCATGCCTTGCGAACCGGCAAAGCGATCTAGCAGCGCCTGCTCGATCATCGCCAGACCCACTTCCGCCGAGACCGGTTTGCCTTGCGGGTCCGTCGTGGAGACGACGACTTCCAGGGCGTCACCCGGCTGCCACGCGGCGTTGCCCGGCTTGGGGCGGCGCGTGAGTTGAATCTTCAATCCGCGCTCCACGGTGAAGGGGCTGCTGGCTTCGTGGAATCGCAAGCATGCCTGGCCTTTTTCATCGACCAGCTTGCGCGGATCGGTCATCACGGCCACGGCCAACTCGAAGTTCGGCGCGAGCCCCGCGGTCATGGGAATCGCCAACTCGTTCTCGCCGGTGTGCAGGCGGACAAGTTTGTAATCGAGCACACGCGCGCCCTGAAATGTGACGAGCGCCAAGGCCGGCGCTTCGCGCCAGTGTAGGCGGACGACGCCGTTGTCACCGACCTTGTAGGTGTGCCTTTCGGCCAGAATGCGCAGCCGAATCGAGTCCGAGTCGTCCGAGATCTGCACGGCGCTTTCACCGGATACGCGATTCTTAAAGCGATCGATGCCTTCGACGCGCAACACGTAGTTGGCGCCATGCTCCAGCTTGAGCGTCACGCGCCCGCGGCCGTCGTCGGCGCTGGTTTCGAGCGGGTGCTTGGCGACCGACTTTTCGCCGGCGCGCCCTTCAACGGTCGTTTGTTCGACCACGTCGAGCGTCAACGCCTGCGCGATCGGTTTCCCTTCGGCGTCGGTCGTGGTGACGACCACTTCAAAGGTCTCGCCCCCGACGTACACAGACCGGGGCGTCGCGACGCCGATGGTGTAGCCCTGCGTGGCGAGATAGAAGTTCACACCGGTTTGCAGGTTGCGTTCCGGCAACGTGACCACCAAGGGCAACGCTTGCGCTTCGCGGAATTCACGCGTCGGGAACTTGAACTCCAGTTCTCCCTTGTCGTTCGTGCGACCGGTTTCCACGCGCCCGCCCGCCAGTTGGTAGCGGAACTCTCGATCGGCCAGCGGCGCCCCGTAGTAATACTCGGCGCGAATCTTGCCGACGATGTCTTCGCCGCGATAGAACACTTTTCGATCGGTGTCGACGACCAGCCGCACCGGTTCCAGTTGATAGGCATGAACCTGGAACTCGCCTTGGTAGTTGTGTCCCAACTCATCATGCGCCAGCACGCGGTACGTTCCCGGCGCCGCGGCTTGAGGAAGCACGAAATGCAAGTGGAAGCTACCGAACTCGCCGAGCTTGACCTTCTCTTGGCGCACGAGGCGATTCCGCGCGTCGTAGACGTCCACGGAGTACTGCTTGTCCTTTTCGACGACGTAGACGTCCCCTTGCGCCGCGCGCACGACGCCGCGGATGTGCACCAATTGCCCTGCGCGATACGCCGGTCGGTCCGTATAAAGGTAGCCCTTGTCGACCAGACCTTGCGCGATGCCGACGCCCGACAGGCTGACCAGGTTCGACGCCGTATGCGCGTCGCTCACGGCAAACACGCGGACGTCCGCGGTGTCTTTCAACTCGGCATACGTCTGGCGGAACACGCCATCGTCGCCGGACTTGCCTTCGGCGAAGACTTGCTTGCCATTGGAGATCAACAGCCGGACGTTCGGCCACGGTTCGCCGGTCCGCAGATTCTCGGCAAAGACGAACACTTCTTCGCGCGAGCTCTTCGCGATCACGTCCAAGTCGCTCTGCACGACGAGCGTCGTGGCCTCGAACGTCTTGCTGCTCACCGTGACGGCCATCACGCCGGACATCGGCCCCTTGCGATCCAAGACTTCCTTGGCTTCGTACAGCGGAATCTCGATCTCGCTATCGAGTTGCTGAAATTCGTTGTACTTGGGCACTTCGAATTCGAATTCGCGATCCGGGTCGATCAACGCGATGTCGAGTCCTTCGACGCCGGTCGCCAGATGCATCTTCCGGAAATAGGTCTCCAGATCGACGCGATACGCTCGCACCGTCACGCGATCGATGTTGCGGGTGCTGAGCTTGATCTTAGGCATTTCGTCGCTGCGGAAGACGCGCTCCGTGGCGATCCGCAGGTTTTTGGCCGTGAGCAGGGCGATGCGTTGCTGCGCATTCGCGGCGGAACTGCCCCACGTGCATTTCTTGTACTCCTCCAGCGCCTCGGCCAGTTTGCCGAGCTTGTCCTCCAGCAACACGCCAATCATGTACTGCGCGAGCGACGATTCTTCCGTATTCGGATACTTGGAAACCAGCCGGCGCCATTCCGACTGGGCGTCGTCCCACTTTTCTTGCTCGTACTGCATCAGGCCGAACTGGTAGAGGATGCCCGCGACACGCATGTCGAGCGGATATTTCACCAGGAACTCTCCCCAGAGCTTGCGCGCGGCGTCGTATTGCTTCCGCTCGCGCTCGTCGGCGCCTTGCAGATATTCCGTGTTGATAATTTCCAACTGCACTGAATTCCAGGCGTGATGCGTGGGATGCTTGGCCAGATAATCGCGCCAGGCCGCCAGCGCTTCGACATACTTCTTCTGCCGCTGGAGCGCCCCGCCGAGCATATTGCGGGCGTCGGGCACCTGCTCCTGATCCGCGTAGCGATCGTTGCCGATGAAGGCCGTGAGCGTCTGGATCGCTTCGTCAATCCGGCCCAGGTGCATTTGTCCCTGTGCGATCACGATGTGCGCTTGCCCAGCGAGCTTGTGCGTCGGATGTTTTTCGATGAATGCTTGCAGCGCCGCGACGCCGGCGTAAAGATCTTCCGCATGGCCGGGCGTGGGCATCCCATAGGTCTGCGCCAGGGCATAGCGCGCTTCCGCCAGGCGTTCCGACTCGGCCTCTGGGAAGGCCGCGATCAGGTCCTGCCACGTGCGGCGCGCGGCAACTGGGTCGCCCAGCGAGAATTGCGATTCGCCCAGCACGTAACGTGCTTCGATCTCCAGCGCATGCCCTGCGTGATCTTTCACGAATTGCGTGAGTCGATTGACCGCCTCCGCGAAATTGCCTAGCTTTTGGAAGCATTTGGCGACTTGCAGTTCGACTTCGATCCGCTTCTCCGGCTTGGGTCCGACGTCGAGGGCCTGATTGTAAAAGTCGAGCGCTTTTTGGAAGTCCGGGGCGATCTCTTCTTTCGGCGGCTTGAAGTACGTTTCGGCGAACTCCAGATAGATATCGGCGAAGCCCTGCTTGCGATCGGCGCCCAGCAACCCTTCGGCGCGGCCGCGATAGATCAATTCCGCCTCGCGGAAATCTCCCTTCCGCGCGAACGAGACGCCCCTCGCGAAGCCGGCGCGGCGTCCCCAGACGGACTCGGGGAACTCCTTCTCCACCGCGGCGAGAGTCTCGATTGCGGTGTCGTACGCGCCGGACAGATGTTGCGCGCGGCCCTTCAGAAAAAGCAGAAAATCGCGCGACGCCGCCGGCTGGCCCGCCGCCTCGTCGAGCGCTTTCACGGCGCCGTCGTAGTCGCGGTCCTGCATCAACTGCCGGATCGCTGGCGGAAGTTCCGGTCCGGCGGGTTTGGCAGGTTCGTCCGCCCCCCGTGCCGCGCCAACCGCTGCCAGCCACACGACGCCCCAAGCCCACGCGCGCAACGAACTCATGGTCTGCACCCTCCGCCGTTCCTTGATGCCGCCGAATCGTACCCGTAAATGTAGATTCCGCCCGAGAAGATAGACGGAGCAACCCCCGGTGAAGTTTTCCCGGTTAACGAAGAAATTCCGGGGCAAGTGCTGGCGAAAACAGTCCGGTGACACTAGCCCGTAGCGCCAGCGAGGGAGAGAGGACGACGGTGATGAGTTGGCCCGAACGCCAAGACGGCCAGTTGGCTATGTGGTTATCGTTGCCAGTCACTTATGGATAGATTGCTTGGCGTATTAGATTTGATCGACAGCCGCGTCAATTTCTCCCTCGCTGGCGCTACGGGCTGGTATTGGAATTGCCCGCGCGGCGGCAGACCGCGACGCGGATATCGCAGACGTTTGTATGCGTCGGCCCAGTCTTGATCAGCCCGCCAAGCGGCTCAAAAAAATGATAGGCGTCGTTGCGCGCCAAGAAATCCTCCGGGCGGCGTCCCGCCTTTAGCGCGGCGGCCAGCATCTCGGGATCCAACATGGCTCCCGCCGCGTCCGTTGGCCCGTCTTCGCCGTCGGTCCCGCCGGAGAGGATCGCCCAGCCTTCCCGGAGGTCGTTTAACAGTTCTGCAGCAGCCAGCACCAACTGTTGATTGCGCCCCCCTTTGCCGCGCAGCTCCGGCGCGACGAGCTTCACGGTCGGCTCGCCGCCGGTGATCAAGCAATCCGGCCCGCCCTGCGAGCGCATCCGCAGGATCATCCCGGCCAGATGGCGACCGACGTCCTCGGCCGGACCTTCCAAGGTCGTCGCCGCGTTCATCGCGTGACTATAGCCGAGCCGTTCCGCCTCGACGCCCGCCGCGTCGATCGCGGTGGCGTTATTGCCGATGACCAGATTCGTCACGCTCGTTTTGAACGGCCCGCTGGGCGAAGACTTCTTCCGCAGCGCGTCGAAGACGCGGGCGTCGATCCCGGCGGCTCTCGCATCGTAACGTTCGAGCACCGCAAGCGCATCGAGCGCGGTCGTCGTGTTCGGCGTCGTCGGGCCGGACGCGATCACGTCCAACGGATCTCCCAGGACATCGGAAATGATCAGCGAAATGAACCGCCCGGCCAGGCAAGCTCGCGCCAGGCCTCCCCCTTTGATCCGGCTGAGCGCCTTGCGCACGGTGTTTAATTCGGCGATGTTCGCGCCTGCGCCACTTAGATGTCGCGTCACCGCGAGTTTGTCCGCCAACGTGACGCCCTCGATTGGCGCTGGCAACAGCGCGCTCCCGCCTCCTGAGAACAGACCGATGCACAAATCGTTCGCGCCGAGACCCGATACGATCTCTAGGATTTCCTCCGCGCCGCGCACGCCAGCAAGTGTTGGCTCGTTGGAGCCGCCGGGGCGAGCGCCGTGCAGATGTATGCTACTTAGCGGCCGTACGCAATCGCTCGGCACATTGACCCAGCCGCTGAGCAGCGTCGTGTCGGCTAGTTCCGACCCGATAATCTCCTCGAACGCCGCCGCCATGCCAGCACCAGCCTTGCCAGCGCCGACAACTTTGAGGAACGGCACGTCGCGAAGATCAATCGGCTCCTCACCGATCCACAACAAATCTCCCTCGACGCGCACCGCTTCGCGCATCAACCGCTCGGAGCGCACGGCGTCGAGCCCGGCCTGCCAGATGCGGAGGGCGTCTTCACGCAACGAATTTCCAGAGCGGTTACTCATCCACCACTCGCAACATATCCGGCCATTGCGATTCCCGTTCCACCAGAAACTGCCCCAAGCTGTTCGGGCGCGCCGCGCAGAGTAATAGGCCCACGAGGTACGGCACGCTCTGCGCTTCGAAGCGGCCGCAAACGCTCGACCAGGGCGTCCCTTTACCGGCGTCGCCCGGCAGGCCGACGTTCACCGAGAACTGGTGCAAGAAGCCTTGCGAGCTGAGTTGCGCGGACCAAACCTTGATCGCCGTTCGATGCGCTTCGGCGACGGAGGCCAATCCGGGCACGACTTGATCGATGATCTCACCGATTTTGTCCGCCGCCGGCTGCACGGCCCCGCGCCCGACGGGCGCGAGGACCAGCAGCGCGCACCGCACGGGTACGTTATAAAGTCGCAGGCTTGGCCCCTGCTCCGGCGGTCCTTCCGCCGGCAGCGCCGCGACATTGACCTGAAGCGTCGGCGGGGCGACTTCCGCGACGCGCCGCCGCCGCCGTTTGATCCACCATGGCGCGACGAGCACGAGCGCCAAGAGCGCAACCGCGCCGCCGATGGCAATGATCGGTAGCCAGAGCGGGTTTTCGGCGAGCTGCGCAAGCATGACGTGCGGATGCAAATTCGCGTTGTGAACGACGGCGAACAATCCTCATTCATAGCACAGACGTCCCCCACCTCGGCAGGGTTGGCACACGAGAATCTTGCCACATTTTACGATTACCTTGGTTGAACTACGCACCCCGCGGATGTTCAATGCATCAAGCCAGCGGCGACCACGACTAGAAGTTGCCGTATCGGTCGACTTTCAACCTGGAGAGATGGCGTCATGATTGCGCTTATCCAGCGGTTGGCGATTCGCCAATCCGCTACTGTTTTCTTGGCTGGGCTGCTGTCCGCCACCGCGAGCTCAGCGGTCTCCGCCGCCGACATCACTTGGAACGGCGGCGCCGGGAACTGGAGCACCGCAGGAAATTGGAGCGGCGGCGTGCCGGTCGCGGGCGATACGGCGATCATCAGCGCCAATGGCAATCCGCAGATTACGTCGAACGTCGGCGAATTGAGCATGATCCAGGTTGGCGGGGCGGAGGGCGCCGCATCGGTCACGATGACCGGCGGCAACTTGATTTCCCGCGGTCTTGGCGGCGCCGGCGTGCCGATCAACGGCAGCATGAATCTGGGACCGGCGGCCGGCGGCAAAGGCACCTTCAATATGCAAGGTGGCACGCTGCAGTTCGGCGAGGATAACGCACCCGGAACCAATGACGGAGGCGACCATGGCTGGGCGTACATCGGCGGCTCCGGCGGCAATATCTTCGGGGGCGGCGGCACCGGTACGGGCGAATTCAATCTCTCGGGCGGCGAAGTGACCTTCGTCCAACGCATCATGCTGGGCTATCGCGGCTCGGGCGTACTGAATCAAACCGGGGGCACGTTGATCGCCAAAGGCAACAATGCCTACAACGATGCCATCGGCCTGGGCGACCAAAATGGCAGCACGGGCGTCTACAATCTCAGTGGCGGGACCGCCGAATTCACCGGCGCCTTCCGCGTCGGCAATTGGGAAGGAAGCGGCGAGGTCAACATTAGCAACAACGCCCAGATGAATGTTTTCGGCGAATTGAGCGTCGGCTCCGAAGCCGGCGACGCAGGCAACTCCGGCCTTGTGAATCAACAAAGCGGAGACGTCAGCGTCGGCAGCTTGCTGATTGCCCAGAGCGGCACGTCAGTCGGAACGTACAAGATTTCCAGCGGCACGTTCTACGTTGAAACCTCAAGCGAAATTGGCCGCGATGGCGACGCCGAATTCGTGTAAACCGGCGGAATCGTGGAGTTGTTCGAGCCGGTGATCGCGGTTAACGCCGATTCCAATTCCGCCTACCGCTTGCATGGCGGCACGCTGGATCTCGCCTTTAGTGCGATTTCATTTGGGGCGGGACAGGGCACATTCGACTTCCAAGGGGGCGAACTCCGCGCCGCCACGAACGTCAAGTTTTCGCTCCTCAACGCCGGCGGGGCGATCAGTCCTGGCGAAGCGGTCGGGGAAACCATCATTGAAGGCGATTACACGGTCACCAGCGTGAACGCCGCGCTCAACATTGAACTCGCCAGCACGAGCAGCTTCGACGAGTTGTCCGTCACTGGCGCCATTGACCTCGACGGGATCCTCAACGTCTCGCTCCTCGACAACTTTTCACCGACCCTGGGAAATACGTTCACTTTTCTGACGGGGGCCAGCCTGAGCGGAACCTTTGCCGACGCGAATTTCCCCACGCTCGGCGCCGGCCTGGGTTGGGACGTGATCTACAATGCGAACTCCGTGGCGATCAAGGTCGTCGAACAGACCGACGTCCCGGGCGATACGGACGGCGACGGCGACGTGGACATCACCGACTTGAACAACGTGCGGAATAACTTCGGCAGCGCCGGAAATCCGGTGCTCGGGGATACCTCGCCATTCGACGGCGATGTGAACATCACAGATCTGAACAACGTCCGCAACAACTTCGGCAACGGCGGCGCATCGCAGTCGGTCCCGGAACCGAGCGGACTCGCGCTGGTCATTGCCGGCGCGGCGGCGCTTTTTGCCGCCGCCCAGGCACGGCGAAGAATTTAGCCGCTCGCGACGTCGTCTAACATGCCGCCCGGTGTCGAACTTTTTTCGTCGCCGGGCGGCTTTATTTCGCCATCGTCGACTTTTGCTCCGTGAAAAAGGCGTTCGTTCGCGGCGGCGGGCCCAGTTGGCAAGTGGACGGGCCTCGTGCCGGAGCCAAACTCCGAAAATTCATGCTTCGTTGGGGCTGCTGCAATTGAGCTGTTTTTTGCGCCGACTAAATTGTTAGCAGTGAGTGTTTAGATCATGAGTAAAACACTACCGTTTCGTTAGGGGATCAGTTATCCTGGGCGGGCACACGCACTTACGCCTTCGCCTATCTCACCACTTCGGGCGTTCGCTTGTTTAAGCTAAGTCCCACCAATACCAAGTTTTACGACTACTTCGACCGGGCCAGCGACGTGCTGGTTCGCGCTTCGTCGCACTTCCTCGCGGCCATCGACGCCAGTTCCGATCCCAAGATTCTGGCCGAGGAGATGACCACGCTGGAACACCAGTGTGATGAAATCACCCATGAAGCCCTGAATCTGCTCCATAAGTCCTTCATTACTCCACTGGAGCGGGGGGACATTCGTCGTCTGAGCATTTCGTTGGACGATGTCCTGGACTGCCTCGACGACGCCACGCGACGCATCTCCCTCTACGACTTGAATCCTGCCTCCTTGCCCTCGGTACGCGGTCTGGCGCAGGTGCTGGTGAAGACTACGAAGGCGGTGCAGCAAGCCGTCCATGAGATCCGCTTCCTCCGCAAAAGCACCTCGATTCAGAACCACTGCATCGAGGTCCACCGTTGCGAGGATGAAGGGGACCGGATGTATCAGCTCGCCCTCGCGGGCTTGTTCGCCTCCGGGATGGAGCCGCTGGAAGTGGTCAAGTGGAAGGACATCATCGAGGACCTCGAAAACGCGATTGACGCCTGCCAGGACGTTTCCCTGGTGATCGAGGCGATCATCCTCGAACACTCCTAGCGCACGCCGCTCCTCCATTTCCCGAGCGACTGCGAGCGCCAGACTCCCTGCGGGCGAGTGCGGCGAAAGTTCTTGCGGCAAAACCCACCGAGACGGGATGAGACCCTATGCCGGACTGGCCCCTGCTGATTGTCTTGACCATCGTCGCCGCGCTGGCGTTCGACTTTATCAATGGTTTTCACGATACGGCGAACGCCATCGCCACGGTCGTTTCGACGCGCGTCCTCTCGCCGCGTACCGCCATCCTAATGGCGTCCGTGTTGAACTTCGCCGGCGCTTTGTTGACCACGGGCGTAGCGAAAACTGTGGCGAGCGGCCTGGTGAATGCAACGTCGATCAATTCGCTGGTGGTGCTGTCGGCTGTGATAGGCGCCATCATCTGGAACCTGATCACCTGGTACTACGGAATCCCCAGCAGTTCATCGCACGCGCTTTTCGGCGGCATTTGCGGCGCAGCGCTCGCCTTTGGCGGTCCGGATATCGTGCTCTGGCGCGGCGTGGTGACCAAGGTGCTGATCCCCATCGTCGCCTCGCCGCTGGGCGGATTCTTGATCGGCCTGATCGTGATGAAGGCGATCTATATCCTCTTTGCGAACGCCAATCCCGGCCGCGTCGGCAATATCTTTCGTCATTTGCAGGTATTTTCGGCCGGGCTGATGGCACTCAGTCATGGGAGCAACGATTCCCAGAAGAGCATGGGCATCATCACGATGGCGCTGGTCAGCCACAATCTACTGGCCACCAAAGACCCGTCGAATCCCGACATTCCGCTCTGGGTAATCCTGTCGTGCGCAGTGATGATGGCACTGGGTACCTCGATGGGCGGCTGGCGGATCATCAAGACGATGGGGCACCGAATCATCCGGCTGGAACCGGTTCACGGCTTCGCGGCCGAAACGTCGGCCAGCGCCGTGATCATGATGGCCGACTACTTCCACGCCCCGATCAGCACCACGCAGGTGATCTCCGGCAGCATCTTCGGAGTGGGCGCCTCGAAGCGGCTCTCCGCCGTGCGGTGGGGCGTGGCCGAACAAATGTTCGTCGCCTGGATGTTGACGCTCCCGGCGTCGGGCGGATTCGCCGCCGTGATCTACTACGTCCTCAACGCCCTGGGCGTTAAGTAGTGCGCTCCGTTGGCCCGCCTTAGGGGCGATAGATCGTCCAGCCGAGCAGCAGCACGGCCACGGCCAGGGACGTCCCGATCGTGTACCACTCGACGAGCGCCAGGGGCGCTTTGTCCGCACGGTCCCGTTTCACCAACGCCATCGCAGTTCCTCCCCACGGTCTCGGCCATGTCACGCAAAGATCACTCAAGCGTATCCTTTTCGCAGTCGGAATATCCTTACTTATCATGCTCGATGAACGGTTAAAACCCCATTTCTTTTGCGAATCCGGCAGTTTATTGGCCAGGCGGCCATCCTTTAACCTGCGTAACTCGCCGATTCCACACGACCGGCGATTCGGACATTCATCGACAATCTGCCAGCGCCGGTTGAGCGAAGTCGCCCGATCCGGGAAATAAGTACCAGAACAGGAGCCGACAGGCTTCGGCCGTTTGGCCTCACGGGTGGCCGCATTGGCACAGCTTGACACCGTCGACCTGCCCGTTTTTACTTATTGGTGTCCGTTTGCGGTTCCAACGGGGAGCGATCCTCGCCAGACCCTGCCGTAGAACGGTCTTTCCTTCCGCCCCCCTGGGCGGTTGCCAGCCCGAGAGACCGGCCGCGAACACTTGCCCGATGCCTCCAAGGAGATTGTCTGCATGAAACGGTTCGTGTCGTATCTGTGCTGCGCGGGCGTCGCGCTGGCGCTGTTGGTCGGCCCGGCGGCGGCGATTCCGCCGTTCTTCAATGAGTTCAAAGCCAAGTACGCCGACCCCGATGGCAGCGACGAGCAAAAGGCCCTCGCCGAGCAAATCGAAGGCATGAAGCAGATGCAACGCTGCAACATCTGCCACGAGGGCAAAGACAAGAAGATGCGGAACGCCTATGGCGAGGCCTTAGCCGAACTGCTGGACAAGAAGGAAGACAAGGACAATAAGGAAAAGATTCAGGAATCGCTCGACAAGGTCGCCGAAATGAAGGTCGACCCGGAAGACGAGAAGTCTCCCACCTACGGCGATCTGCTGAAAGAAGGCAAGTTGCCGGTCGAAATCAAGGAAGAAGCAGCCGAATAGGCCGCTTCGCAACAGAGCCACGCGCGACAATCATTCGGTCGGGCCGAGAGCACTTGCTCAGGCCCGGCCTTTTTTTGGCTTGCGTGGTCGTCGTGCCGGCCGTTCCGCTTCTGGAACGGTGGGCAGGCCTTCCGGCCGGTGTCGCAGAATCCAAAACGCGATGCACTTCACTAACGCGACGCGGTCCACCGGCTTGGTCATGTAGTCGTCGCAGCCGGCGGCGAGACACTTCTCGCGTTCGCTTTGCAGCGCATGCGCCGTGAGCGCCACGACAGGCACTTTATTTCCCAAGGCCCGCAGGATTCCTGCGGCCGTGTAACCATCCATCTCCGGCATTTGCATATCGAGCAGCAGGAGATCGAATGGCGCGACTGGGGCCAATGCTCCTTCGAGAGTTCCGTCGACCGTAAAACTCTCCACCGCCTTGCGACCGTTGTCGACCAGCGTCACCGTCGCGCCGGCCCGTTGCAGGATCAAGGAGATCAGCCGTTGGTTGTCGAAGCCGTCTTCGGCCAGCAGCACGCGGCATCCGATCAAGAGTTGCACCGAGGGGTTCGATGCTTCATCGCTGCTCAGGTCCGCTTCAATGGCCGTCGCGACGAGTAGTTCCTGAGTGGGAACGACCATCCGGACGCCTTCCAATGTCCCGGTGGCAACCGTGACGGTGAAAGTGCTTCCTTCGCTCGGCGCGGAAATGACGCTGATTTTTCCGCCGAGCATTTCTGTGAAACGCCGCGAAATCGCCAGACCCAGGCCGGTGCCGCCGAAGCGCCGCGTCATCGACGTATCCGCCTGGGCGAATTCCGCGAAGATGCTATCCAGTTGCTGCTGCGTCATGCCGATGCCGGTGTCGCGGACCATGAACCTCAGCAGCGGGTTTTCCGCGTCGCTCGCATCCAAACCGACGTTCAGCGTAACGCCGCCGACCTCGGTGAACTTGATGGCATTGCCCACCAGGTTGACGAGCACTTGTCGTAGCCGGGTGGGATCCGATTGGATCGTTTCCGGAATCGGGCCGTCCCAGGCCACGTCGAGCGAGAGTTTTTTTGCAGTCGCGCGCACCTGCATCAGCGAGAGCACGTCCCCCACGACTTGCAATGGCGACGTCGCAATTCGCTCGAACGTCATCTTGCCGGATTCGACCTTCGAGAGATCTAGAATATCGTTGATGATCGCCAGCAGGTGCTCGCCGTTGCGCTGAATGGTGCGAATTGCCTCGACGCGACGGGGCGGCGCTTTGAGCAGATCGCCGTCCTCCATCAACAGGTCCGCGAATCCCAGGATCGCGGTCATGGGCGTACGGATTTCATGGCTCATGTTGGCCAGGAATTCCGACTTCGCCCGGCTGGCCGCCTCGGCCGCGTCGCAGGCCTGTTCCAATTCGACTTGCGTTTCCGCGCGGCGCTCAATTTCTTGCGAGAGCTGACTGGTCCGATCGGCGACACGCTGTTCCAGTCGATTGTGACTCTCCTGGAGTTCGCGTTCCGAGCGCTCGACGTGCTCCAGAAGACAGTTGAACGCACCCTGCAAGCGCCCCAGTTCGGCGTCGGCCTGATCGCCAACGCGAATTGAAAAATTGTGTTCGTTGGTGATCCGACCGGCGGCGTCGGTGAGCGCGATAATCGGCACGGTAATGCCTCGCTGCAAGCGATGCGCCAACAACGCCACGAGCCCCAACGCCGCCAGCGACAAGCAACCGATGATCTTGACGAAGTCCAGCAAGCCGGACCAAAAGCGGGTCAGCTTGGCGTGAACGTAGAGATAGCCGGTCAACACGCCATCGTCGCGAATGGGGTGCATCAACTCGAGATTCACGACCCGGGAAGATCGGGCGCCGGTAAATTCGATGGACGTTGGCAGTGCCAGTCCCGCCGGCGCGCCGAGACTGCGATATTCCGCCAGAGGGCGCCCGTCCGCACAAAAAAGCGCAGCGCCGACGATCGTCGGTTCCTGCTGTAGCGTCGCCAGCAATTCCTCGCCGGCAGCGACGTCTTCGAAGGCCATCACGCCCCGGCTATTGGCCGCCACGAGGCGTGCGAGCGACTCCAGCGACTGGACCTGTGTGGCCCGCATCGACGCGTACTGGTAGGCCACGGCCCCGCAAGCGATCAACACCAGCGCCGCCGCGGGGGGCAGACAGGCCAGCAACATCAATCGACGACGAATTGTGGTACCGCGCACGCGCCCATTCCCCGAGGTTCCTACAACCATAGGGCATCGCTGGCGCAGCGGTCGCAAGCGTCGATCAATTCCACGGCGCCGCGTCTCACGCGCCCAGCAATCGAGCTACTTTCAGCGCGGTGAGCTGCGGATCAATCCGTAATTTGCAGGCTTGCGCGGCTGGCACGTTAATTTCGAATTTGACGGTGGCGCCATCCAGGAAAAAGTTGATGTGCGCGCCTTGGTTTCCCATTTCGGCGCTTTCCGTTACGACCAGTACAGCCGTACCCTGGAGTCGCTTGATCAGCTTGCTTTGCTCGTCCGGCTTTACTTCCGCGGTAACGACCAGCACGTGGTAGCTCGCCGGATCATCCGGCTTGGCCAACTGGGTGACCTCTAGTTTACGCCCGTTGGCCGTCCGTTTCATGGCCACATTCTGCAGTGTGGCGGTCAGGTCTTTGCTTCCAAAAACCGCGATCACGAGGGGAGCTTCAGGCCCGGTGAAGGCCGCGTCGGGCCATGAAACGAATTTGCAGAAGCTATAGAGGTAAACTCCCTTGAGATTCAGCTCCTGCTGGCGATTGACCACGACCTGCCGCGCGCCCAGGGCGCTGCGACCGATCCACGAGCTCGCCGCGGCGGCGCACATCCCGCGCAGCCAGCTGCGCCGACTTACGCCGCAATCGAATTGAGCCTGAAATCGCCGCACGTCCACTCCCATGCCACCGCTTATCACCGCTGATCGTTAATAGCGCACCGCCACGCCGCCATAAATCTCACGCTGCACTTCCGTCGCCATCGTGCCTAAATACGGATCGTCGCCGAATTCCAAATGTGCGCTGTCCAACAAGTTACGGCCGACGACATAGAACTCGAACGTCGATGTCGGATACCAGGCCAACCGCGCGTCCATCACCAGGTACGACGGCACTTGTTGGCCCGGCAAGTTGTCCACGTAGCGGCCCATCAGGTCAAACTCCCAGTTGTTTCCCAGGTCGTGCGACGACTGCACGTAGAGGCGATTCCGCGCGCTATCGCCCTCGCCGAGAATGTTTAGGTCCATGCGTAGGAACGTGTACGCGGTAGTCAATCGCCACGTGTCGGTCGCCTGGAAGGTGACCGCCGGTTCGAAGCCATAGCCGATACCGCTCCCATCGTCCGCTAACGCTTGTCCGGCAATGTAAGCGGGAATGGTCGGATCGACGCCGAATCCCGCAGGCGCCGTGTTTCGCAGGTGGCGATAGTCATTCAGGAACAGGGCCAAGTCCCAAGAGAAGCGGTCCGTGGGCTGCGCTCGCATGCCGATTTCATAGGCCACGACTTGCTCGGAACCGATATCACGGTTGCCAAAAATCCGGGGAAACACCGGGACCAAGGGTCCTGCCGGCGGCGGAAACGGCGCGAAGGCCGCTGGGGCAGTAGTCAGAACGACGTCGTCATCCGTCCGCGTCGGCGTCCGCACGGCGCGCGACACCGAAGCCCAAATCGATTGCCGTTCGGTCGGCGTACATAGTAATCGTACCGTGGGTTGCAATTCGAAGCCGGTGTAGTCGTTGTGCTGGAATTTCGCCCCGCCGGTTAGGTACAAGAACTCCTCGCGCAACGTGATCTCGTCCTGAAGGAAGTAGCTGAACAAGTCGTCCGCGCGCGACGAAGGCAAGAACTGAATCGGCACGCCGTCCGCCGGTTGGAAGAATGCATCGCGCGTGTTGCGGTATCCACAACCCCAGATGATCCCGTGCACGTCGCCGAGCCGAAACCGATGTTGAAAATCGAAATCGACGGTGTCGCGATTTTCTCGGAACGGCACTTGTTCCAAGCTCCGCTCAGTCCGATCGTAGTACGTCTGGATCGTCCAGTCCGAGTCGTCGCTCAACTCATGCGTCCAGCGCAACAAGTTATTGAATCCGGCCAGGTTCGTGCGTTCGTCGACCTGGCGGAAGTAGAACGGCGGGGCGGGGCTTTGCGGCGTGAGTGTCGTATAGGCGGCGCGGCTGCCCGCGTTTCCACGATAGGCATCCCCTTGTAACGTGACGAGATCACAGCAGGTAGGATTCCAGTCGACGCGATAGCCGCCGCGCCCGCTGCGCCAATCGTCCGCCGCACCGTCGGGGTCGAGACCTTGATCTCGCTCGAACCATTTTCCCCAGAGCCGATAGGTCGCGTCGCGCGAGAGCTTACCGCCGTACCGAAAGCCGCCGTAATTGCGCTCCTCGGTGCCGCCGCCGGCCTCGCCGAACATTCCCTGCGTATCGCGGGACGACTTCGTGAGGATGTTGATCACGCCATTCACGGCGTTTGCGCCCCAGACCGTGGCGCCCGGACCGCGGATGACTTCAATCCGTTCCACGTCTTCCAATAAGACGTCCTGCACGTCCCAGTAGACGCCGCCGAAGGTCGGCGTATAAACCGTCCGCCCGTCGATCTGCACCAGCAGCTTGTTGGCAAACTGCGTATTGAAGCCGCGAATGCTGATCGCCCATTTGTTCGCGTCGACCCGGGCGACCTCGACGCCGGGGGCCATCCTTAAGGCGTCCGGAATGTTGCGCACTCCGCTGCGCTGGATCATTTCATTGGTAATGACGAACACCGCGGCCGGAGATTTGCCGACCGTGCTTGCCTGCCGGCTGACGGTGGAGACTTCCATGTCCAAGGCAGGCGCCTGGCCGACACTGACTTTGGACAGCTGCGAGACATCCTGATCCGCGGCATTCAGCAAGGAGTCCAAATCGCTGGCGTCCGGCGCGGCAGGAGCCGATGCTTCCGACGCGGGCGGCGCTTCGGCAGCTTCTTGTGCCGACGCCGGGCCATGCATGGCCATTGCGGCGATTGCCGCCGCAACAAGCTTCTTCCATGAAATTCGCGCAGCGGCGCCCATGCGATGCTCCGTCATCGTGGCAGAATCTGCATGCCCGCGTCACGGAAAAATGTGACGCGCAGGGCTGGGGGTATCGGGCGTTATCGGCGACGCGACGGCCGTAGCTAGATCGCTCACCTCGCGCACCGCATGACCGGACTTCAGCTCAAATCCACGGAACGTGCATGATGTCGCTGGTATTTGTGCTACGAACCCCTACGTTCCGGTTCGGGCGGCTGGATTTTTTTTGTTCAACACCGCCTGACTAAATCGGTCACGACCTGGTCGCCGTGCTGGATCGATTGTCCGTAACTCTTTATATACAAGTCGCTTACATCGCGATTAGCAAGCGTCTTGGAGGCCGTAGTCGCGGGGCCAAACTCGGATCGAGCTCGTCGAGGAAATTCCGAATCTTCCTGACTTTTAGCTTGGCTAGCCTGTTGGCTGTGGGTAAACTGATGGAAGTCAGGATATACCGAATTTGACGGCCCACGGTCGAAGCCCACTTGAAACGGCAGGAGAGACATCAGTGAAATTCAGCATCAAGACCCTTAGCGCCGCGTGTTCTATCGCTTTGCTGGCGTGCGCGATGGCATTGCCCGCCTCGGCCGCTGCGTTGGCGCCCGGCGACGCGCTCTTTGGCGAAGTCGTGACGCTCCCGGCCGGTGCGCCGGTGGCCACGCTCACCTCAGGTTTCAGCAGCGGCTCCTTCAGTGGCTCGCTGACGTCCGATGTCTACGACGAAGGGCTCGGCGGATTGACTTTTGTTTATACCCTCACGAATGACGGCGTATCGGGCCCGAATTCGATCGGCCGGCTCTCGATCAGCGAGTTTTTCGGGTTCGACATCGACGAAGCGGGCTATGACGTTGCCGTTGGCACCGTCGCGCCGGCCTCGATCGACCGCAACCCGGCGGGTGACGTTGTCGGTTTCAACTTTGTGCCGGTGGGAACGATTCCGGACACCGACTTCCTGGCTCCGGGCGATACGAGCGCCTCCTTGATCCTGCGGACGTCCGCCACGGCTCACCAGACGGGCGGATTCGCGTCGCTGATCGACGGCGGCGTGGCCACGACATCGGCCATCGTTCCGGTGCCGGAACCGTCGACCGTGTTGCTGAGCTTGATCGGCGTCGCGGGCGCCGCGATCTTCGCTCGCCGTCGCAGCTAAGCGAATACTACAGACGAACTTCAAGAACGCCGAGCGAAAGTCGCTCGGCGTTTTTTATTGCGCACCGCTCGGGTGGCTTTGTTGATAGATCGCTTCCAACAGCGCCGAGACGTCTTTGAATTTCTTCTTGGTCCCGAGCGCGGTATCCAGCAAGCGCCGCGCTTCGGCTTCGCTGTGCCCCAACTGACGTAGCACGGTGAACGTGTCGGTCACCACGTCCGGGGCCACGTCGCCCAGCGTGGGATAATCCCGCGCCACCAACAGCGCGAACTTGGGCATCCGTCTGCGCAGCTTGGCGATGATTCGCTCGGCCGTTGCGCCCCCGATGCCCGGCAGCGCCTCCAGGCTCTTCGAGTCCTGCTCTTCGATCGCCGAGGCGACATCTCGCACCGGTCGGACCATCGCCCGTAGCGCTTTCTTCACGCCGACGCCGTCGACGGAGCAGAACAGATCGAAGAACTCGCGCTCGACTTCACTCAGAAAGCCCACCAGCCGCGGCGTCAGCCGGCCCTGCATGGGGTTGCCTTCCAGGTATTCCACCGTGTGCAGGCTGATCTCCTGGCCGACGCTGGATTGCAACTGCCGGCGGGCGAATTCGGGGATCAAGACCTCGTACTCGAACGCGCCGATGGCCAGCGTCAAGTCGTCGGTGCCCAGTTGCGTCAGTCGCCCGGTGATTTTAGTAATCAAACGACGTGCTTCCTGTGATAGTGGCAAAGCGCGATCGCCAACGCATCGGCGACATCGGCTGGTTCCGGTAGTTGGTCGAGCCGCAGTTCGCGCTGCACGGCCCGTTGGACTTGCTCCTTCGGCGCGCGGCCGCTGCCGGTCAGCAGCTTCTTGACTTGCGTGGCACTATAGCTGATCACCGGCAGGCCCGCCTGGGCGGCGGCCAGGCAAATCACGCCGCGTGCGTGTCCCATCAGAATCGAAGTGCGCGGACGCTTGTAGTGGCTGTAGAGTTGCTCAATCGCCACCGCGGCGGGCCGCCAAGACTCAATGACTTCAGTGACGCCCAGGTGTATCTCGTGCACCCGCGCGGTAAGCGATTTCTTGGTCACGCCGCGCACGACCCCAGCCTCGCACAACTTCGGTCCCGCCGCAGCAAACTCCAGCACCGCGTACCCCGTGATATTCAGCCCGGGATCAATGCCGAGGATGCGAGTTGGGACGAGAACCATTTTTCACCGCGGAGGCGCTGAGACGCAGAGGGAGGAATTGGAGAGGCTGGCCTGCCGCAAGCATTAGCGCCGAAGACAATGCTGTCGCTGTCATTAGTCCTTTAAATCATCCCAGTTGTAGCCATAGCCTTTCTCTCGCAGCGCCTTCACGCCCGAATTCTGGAAATCGATCTCGCCGTTCGGCTTGTACTTGATCTCGTCCTTTTCGAACAACGCAAATGGATTGAACGACCACTTTCCGTCGTCATAAGAACAACCGGAGCACGACACGAAGAACAGTGCGAGTGCCAGTGACTTTGTACGCATCGTCAGCCTTCCTTGCCAACGTGTGAACCAGCGATTCTCAATCTCTACTTTCGCGACGTTTTGGCGCATTTCGCGGTTATCTCTTTACCGACCACTCCGTTCCTGTGGGTCGGTCTTCGAGGATGAGCCCCAGTTCCGCGAGGTCTTTGCGAATTGCGTCGCCCAGGGCGAAGTTCTTATTTTTCCGGGCGTCGGCGCGGTATTTGATCATCAACTCCATCAGCTTGCCGACCAGCCCGTCGTCGTCGCCAGACGAGGCCTGCGGCGCTGCGCGGAACAGGCCGAGTGTCCCGGCCAACTCGCGCAAAACACGTGCGCCTTGCTTGAGCGCCGCGATGGCTTCCGGCTTGGCGCTGGCCGCGGTATCGAGTTTCTCGTCGTCGCAGAACTTGTTCAAAGCGCGCAGCAGTTCGAACAGATCGCCGATCGCCCCCCCGGTGTTGAAGTCGTCGTCCATCGCCTCGATAAACCGCTGGCGATGTCCCTTGAGCGCTTCGCCCAGTGCGCCAGCAAACTGCTGTTCGTCCCCTTCAGACCGCTTCGCGACCAACGCTACGCGGTAGAAGTCTTCGCCTGTCGTGCGCTCGTAGCGCTTGAAGAAGCGGTAAAAAGTATCCAAGCCGGTGCGGACTTCCTCAATCCGCTCATTGCTGAAATCGATCGGTCGCCGGTAATGCGTCGACAGCAAAAAGAAGCGAATCGTTTCGCCGTCGAACTGCTTCAGCAGTTCGCTGAATGCGCTCGCGCCTTTCGATTTGCCGATTTTGCCCGCTTCCTGCGCCGCCTGATCGCCCACGGCCGTTTCGCGAGTGTTGCGTCCGCCGAGCTTGCCGACCTCGCTAGACGCTTGCATCAACCCATTGTGCATCCAATATTTCGCCTGTGGCCGGCCGTGGCAGCATTCGCTTTGCGCCACCTCGTTCTCATGGTGCGGGAAGATCAGATCCAACCCGCCGCCGTGAATATCGAACGACTCGCCGAGCAACTTGCGGCTCATCGCCGAGCACTCGATATGCCAGCCCGGACGGCCTTCGCCCCAGGGGCTCTTCCAAGCGGGTTCGCCAGGCTTGGCGCCTTTCCACAAGGCGAAATCGGCCGGCGAGCGTTTCCGCTCCGCCATGTCGCCCCCTTCGCCGGTCAATTGTTCGACCGAGCGCCGACTCAGCTTGCCGTATTCCTTGTCCTTGCCGACTTCGAAGTAGACGTCGCTGCCGGATTGATAGGCGAACCCTTTGTCGATCAAGGTTTGCGTCAGCGTGATGATCTCGTCGATGTTCTCGGTGGCCTTCGGAAAGTGGTCGATCGTATCGACGCCCATCGCACTTAAGTTGTGCTTGTAATCCGCCGTCATCTCCTCGGCCAACTCGGACATCTTCATCCCGCGCGCATTCGATTCCTTGATCAGCTTGTCGTCGACGTCGGTGATGTTCACCACCCAGGTGACTTGATACCCCGAGTAGACGAGATATCGCTTCACGGCATCAAAGATCACCGGACCCACCATGTGCCCAATGTGGCTCGGCTTGTAGACCGTCGGCCCGCACAGATAGATGCCCACCTTCCCCGGCGACACCGGTTCCAGCGTCTCCTTCTGTCGGGAGAGAGTGTTG
Source organism: Planctomycetia bacterium (assembly GCA_034440135.1). Taxonomy (NCBI): domain Bacteria; kingdom Pseudomonadati; phylum Planctomycetota; class Planctomycetia; species Planctomycetia bacterium. The sequence goes on along the minus strand of JAWXBP010000231.1, from coordinate 6,137 downwards.
TAAACACGCAACGTCGGAAGTGCGGAAGCGGCGGGCATATCGTTCAGGTGTGGGAAAAACGGTTGTAAAGAAGCACTGACTATTTTCAACCCCGAAGGGCTGGCTGACTATTTTTAGCCCCGAAGGCGTGACAGACTATTTTCAGCCCCGAAGGGGCGGCAGATAATAGCCAGGGGTGCCAACCCCTGGAATACGATTGCCACCAATGCATTGAGCCCCACAGGGGCGACACTCAGTTCGACATGAACTACGATTCGGCCCTCCAACTCTGGTTTCGAGCTACCGGACAATTTTATGCCTCAATCATTCGCCGCTATGTACGCCCATCTCGTATTCAGCACGAAACAACGCGCACCGTTGATCCGCGACGAAATCGCGTCGAGGCTTTATCCGTATTTGGGAGGAATCGCAACATCGTCGAAAGGCGTGCTCATCTGCGTCGGCGGCATGCCAGACCATGTACACCTGCTGGTTTCGCTGGGCCGCGAATCCTCTTTATCGGAATTGCTACGCGAACTGAAGGCTAACTCGTCGCGTTGGATACATGAGACCTTCCCGGACCAAAAGTCATTCGCCTGGCAGAGCGGGTACGCCGCGTTCAGCGTCAGCCACTCGCGATTGTCGGATGTCAGGGCGTATATCGAAAACCAGGCGGAGCATCACCGAGTCCGGACGTTTCAGGAGGAGTTCTTGGAATTGCTCCGGCGTCACGATCTCACGTTCGATGAACGCTATGTGTGGGACTAATCTTGTGTCACCCCGTTGGGGTTCAGGATAGGTGCGTTCGTGTTTTCCTGTCGCCCCGTTGGGGCTGATTCGGCGACACGAATGCGTTTGTTTTCCTTCGCGCCCCTTCGCGACTTTCGCGGTTCACTTCGGTCTGAGTTTCTCATAACGACGACTCCAGCAATGCCACGCATTCCGCCGTGATGGCTTCTTGGCGGCCAATGGGGCCGACGCGCTCGCCGGTCTTCGCCTTGACGTTGACGCGGGACGATTCAATTCCCAGCAACTCCGCCAAGCGCCCTTCGATCAGCGGTTTGAACCGACTCAGCTTGGGTTGCTCGGCGAAGACGATCGTGTCGATGTTCACTACTCGAAACCCCGCTTCGCCGACGCGGTCCAACGCCAGCGACAGCATCTCGCCGGAATCACGGCCGCGGTTCGCGGGGTCGTTGTCCGGAAACAACTCGCCGATATCCCCCAGCCCCGCCGCCCCCAGCAGCGCGTCGGTCACGGCGTGCAGCAAGGCGTCGGCGTCGCTGTGCCCGACCAATTGGTGATCGTGCGGAATGTCGATTCCGCCCAGCCGCAACGGCCCGCCCGGCGTGAGTCGGTGCGTATCGTGCCCAATGCCGACTCGCAGGCGTGTCGTAACTGCTTCCGCCATCACAGCTTCCACGTCGAAACCAGGGTTCGCCTCGCGGCCGGGATTATACCGCTCCAGCCCAAAACTGACAACGCGAGCCAATGGCCGCCCCCCAAGCATTCCGGTATCGTGATACGCACCCTCGACATCTAAACACCGCCTGCGCCACTGAAAACGGATCACTGAAAACACGTTGTTGTGGCCGGTCTCTCGACCGTGCCACGCGCTTGGGATCGTTTCAACACATCTCCCGCGCCGCTGAAAACTGAACACTGAAAACTTCAAACTACTCTCCCCATGCCTCTGATCGAAATCAAAAACCTTGCCAAGAGCTATCTCGTCTACCAGAAACAGGAAGGCGTGATGGCTTCGCTGCGCGGACTGTTTCACCGCGAGTACCGCAATGTCGAGGCAGTGAAGGGGATCGATCTCACGGTCGAACAAAGCGAGTTCGTCGCCTTCTTGGGCCCCAACGGCGCCGGCAAAACGACCACGTTGAAATTACTCTCCGGCGTCATCACGCCCACGTCCGGCACGGCCACGGTGATGGGCTTCGTCCCTTGGAAGCGTGAGAACGCCTATCGCCGGCGGTTCGCCCTGGTGATGGGACAGAAAAACCAACTTTGGTGGGACCTGCCCGCCCAGGAATCGTTCCGGCTGCATCAGCAGATCTATCGCATTGACCCGGAGTCGTACCGGCGGACGCTCGACGAACTGGTCGACCTGCTGGGCGTCAGCCGATTGCTCGCGCAGCCGGTGCGCGAGTTGTCGCTCGGCGAGCGGATGAAAATGGAATTGATCGCGGCCCTGCTGCACTCGCCCGACGTGCTGTTCCTCGACGAACCGACGATCGGCTTGGACGTCGTGGCGCAGCACAACATCCAGCTGTTTCTCCGGCACTACCAGGAAGAACGCAAGATCACCATCTTGCTCACCAGCCATTACATGAAGGACGTCGCCGCGCTTTGCCGGCGCGTGGTGATCATCGCCCAAGGGCAGATCATGTACGACGGCTCCCTGGCCGGCATCGTCGACCGTTTCAGCGGGCACAAAGTGATTTCGTTGCAGTTCGGCGGCGACGAGGAATTGCCCGACAACCTGGAACGCTACGGCGAAGTGCTGGAACGCCGCGCCCCGAAAGCCAAATTGCGCATTGACCGGACGCAGGTCACGCAAGTCCTGGCCAGCATTTTGGCGAGCCACGCGATCGAAGACGTCAGCGTCGAAGACCCGCCACTAGAAGACGTCATCGCCGAAATGTTCTCGCAGGTCGACGACCGTCTTCGCCAGAACAGTCGCGATACTGAAGCGCAAATCGGAGCGACGCGCTAAACTCACCGCTTAATCGTGCAGAACGGTATGGCGTCACGGACTTCGTTCAATTCATCGTCGCTGAGACGGCATCCTTTCAGCGTGACGCTACGAAGATTCGGGACGTCCTTGAGGCAGAGTATCCCGGACTTTGTGAGTCGCTGGGCGCTCAATTGGAGCGACAAGTGTGTTCTGGGGCGGATTGCCGCTAGTTGTCGCAGCCCCTCGTCGTTGAGGCCATTGTAGGGAAGCGTGATTTCTTGGACTTGGTGCAGCAGCGACAAATGTGCCATGTCATGAACGCTGAGCGGCATACCGCCGAGTTCGAGATTTCGTAGCGACGGCATTTCGGCAAGTGCGACCAAGCCCGGTCCGGTCGTGCCTATATCGCGAATGTTCAGCTCTCGCAGATTCGCGTGTCCGCGAAATGCTTCCAACCCTGCCGAGGTCACGCGAGTGTTTTCAATGCTGAGCGAATCAAGGCTCTTGATTTCGGAAATGGCGGCCATGCCTTCGTCGCTAATGTCGTCACTGTCCAAATCTAGGCGCTTCAATCCGCTCAGCACCTTCAAGTGTTCAAGGCCGGACGTAGTAACCCCCGACTGAGTTAAATCAAGCCGCGCTAATTCGGGGCAGTGACGCAAATACACAAGTCCGGCGTCGGTGATCCGCGTTCGATTGAGACTGAGACTTTCGAGCCGCGTCTGATCGACCAATCCCGCGAGCGCGGCATCTGTAATCCGCGTCTCGCCCAGACTCAGCGACGTCAATGTGGTCGCAGAAAGTATCTTGAGAACGTCGTCGTCCGTTGCGAGTGTGCCGCCTAATTCGATCTGCTTGATTGATTCAAAGTATTCGCCACCGAGCTGTTCGCGGAGCCAGATCGAAACCGCCGATTTCCCTTCAATGGGTTCAGTATGCCCGCCCGCATACCAGAGTTGGCCGCCGAGCGCGTGAATTCTCGCCACAATCTCGCGCTGCCGCCGAGCATCGTTGGCCACTTTTGCCAACACCACGCCGATCAACAAACTCCCGACCAAAAGCGTCCGCAGCCCAAACTGCGGCCGCCAACGACGCGCCGGCCGCTGTGGGACTTGCTCGGGCTGGGGAGTTGTCGAGTTCATTCCGTCAATTCTCGGCGATCGCCGGCCACATCGCAATTCCGCCTCTCCGAATTTCTCGTATCGAGAATAACAAAAGCCCATTGCCCCGCCTTGCCCGTTCCTCGGCAATCGCATATGCTTATCCGCATATGAAGACCAAGCGGGCGACCTTTCCGATCGATCGCATGTTCCGCGCCTTGTCCGACCGGACCCGGCTCCGGCTGCTGTCGCTCCTGATCGGCGGGGAACGCTGCGTTTGCGAACTGGTCGAGGTCCTGGGCGATTCCCAGCCCAAGGTGTCGCGGCACCTGGGATATCTGCGAAGAGCAGGCCTCGTCACCGCGCGTAAGGAAGGCCCCTGGGCCTACTACACCCTCGCCGAATCACGCAGCGCAGTACATGCTAAGGTCCTGGAGTGTCTGGCACAGTGCAGCGTGGAACTGCCAGACCTGATGCGCGATCGTGACCGACTGAAACGCTGCTGTGGAAAGAGCGGGAACTGTTGCTGAGGCGTTTTTTTGTGGACTAGACATACGCCTAGGCATATACAATGATTCGATCGAAATTGCTTCTGAAAAGGAACCATTCATGTCGGTAGAACACGCGGTTCGCTCCAAATACGGTCAGGTGGCCACGAGCGGTCTTTCGACCGACCACGCCGGCGTCAAGTCCGTGGCCGAGGCGTTCGGCTACTCGACTGGCGAACTTGCCTCGATTCCCGCCGAAGCCAACATGGGGCTCTCGTGTGGCAATCCCACGGCCTTCGCGAGCATCAAACCAGGCGAGGTCGTGGTCGATCTCGGTTCCGGCGGCGGGCTCGACGTGTTCCTCGCCGCACAGCGCGTCGGACCGACGGGCCGCGCGATCGGCATCGACATGACCCCTGAAATGGTCGCGTTGGCGCAGCGCAACGCACAGCAACTCGCGCCGGATCAACGCGGCAACGTCGAATTTCACCTGGCAACGATCGATCGCCTGCCGTTGCCGGACGCCTCGGTGGATTGCATCATCAGCAACTGCGTGCTCAACCTGGCCCCGGACAAGCCGGCGGTCTTTCGCGAGATGGCCCGCGTCTTGAAGCCCGGCGGTCGCGTGGCGGTGAGCGATATCGCGCTCAAGCAGCCGCTCCCGGAAGCCATCAGCGCGAACCTGATGGCTTACATTGGCTGCATTGCCGGCGCGATTTCGATCGAGGCCTACCAGCAAGGACTTCGCGCGGCTGGCTTCGCTGGAGTCGAAATCCGCGACAGTGGCGCCGACCTCAACGTCTACGGTCAGGTCGAGGGACAAAGCGGCTGTTGTTCGCCAGCGATGTCGAGTCAACCAGGCGCGCTGCCCGTGCTGGGCGAGAGTTGCTGCGGCGGTTCACGGCCCGAGGCGCACAGCGAAGTTCACTCGGATCTCGCCGCGCTGCTCAGTCAATACGATATCAACGCCTATGCCGCCAGCGTGAAAATTTACGCGGTCAAACAGGCCTAACCCACGGAGCACTCCATGTCGTCGCGCAAGCGCGTCCTCATTCTCTGCACCGGCAATTCCGCCCGCAGCCAGATGGCGGAAGGGCTTTGGAATCACCTGGCTGGCGAAACCTGGGAAGCGCATTCCGCCGGTTCGCGTCCGTCCGGCTACGTGCATCCGCTGGCAATCGACGCCATGGCGGAGATCGGTGTTGATATTTCGGCGCATGACAGCAAGCATGTCGATCACTTCGCGGGCCAATCCTTCGATCTGGCGGTGACCGTTTGCGACAATGCACGAGAGTCCTGTCCGATCATCCCCGGCGCCAACCAGTCAGAACACTGGCCATTCGACGACCCAGCCGCCGCGACGGGCGCCGAAGAAACTCAGCGCCAACGCTTCCGCGAAATCCGCGATCAAATCCGTACGCGCATCGAATCGTGGTTAAGCGCGTGAGGATACAACGCAGCGAAGCCAATTGAAACGCGGAGTCGCGGAGACGCAGAGTAGGGAGCGGAAAGAGAGCGGCGTAGGGCGGGCCGTGCGCGAATTCGACATCTTGTTCTTGAACGCCGCGGCAAGTTCGTATGCCGAGTTGATTTCAAAGGTAAGGCCCGCCGAGGTCAATCACGGCGGGCCTTACTCGTAGCACTCACAGACAATTTGTTTTCGAGCAGCGCTTCCAATCCAACAACGCCCGCCGCGCGCGCGGCCCGCCCTACGCATTCTCGTCCCTCCCTCCCTCTCCGCATCTCTGCGGTTCAAACTTTTCCCACTCCCCCCTCCGTGTTCTCCGTGCGTAACCGTTCCCGAATCGGCATGGTTGTTGGGCGTGGTAGGTTGAGGGGGTGTGCTTGAACTTGTGCTTCCCTCGGTGACGGCCATGTCTCGAACTT